>CAIWEX010000407.1 GCA_903911795.1 uncultured Schlesneria sp. | reverse complement strand
GGCACACCGTCGCTATGCTGAATCTTGGCAAGTTCTTCGTTCGATATCACGATCTCGCCGCGAAACAGGCCCATGTAGTCCGATTCGCCGACGTGATAGACGTGTTCGCCCAGTTCAATCGAGATCGACCGACCGCGCAAGCCGAACATCAGGAATTGCCGCATCCGGATTCGAAAGTACTCTTCTGCGGTCCTGTCCATTCGTAAGACGCGTCGGATGACGGCAAACATTGGTTTGCGCCGCAGCCATGAGATTCGCGGATCGTAGACGCTCCCCTGGACGGTCAGTATCCAGCCTCGACCATCGGCAGTGCGCGCACCGTAAGAAGGATAGAAGACAACCTGCTCGTGACGAGCGACAGCCTTCTTGGCGGAGACCTGGGATTTTCGAAACAACGGCACGCTAAAAACCTTGTCTGCTTCACGAGATTGTGCAGCAGTCCTCAGACCACAGCGACCTGATCGGCATCCGCCAATCAACAGAAAACAGTGTAACTATCTCAGCAGATCTGCGATCTCCTGCGATGTAAACTTTTTGTGAAGGCGAGCTCCCATCTGGGCCACAACGCGAGCGGCGGCATGTGATGCCAGGTGACCGGCTTGCTGCCAAGTCAGCCCATTCGTAATCCCGTACAACACACCGGCCGCGTACATATCGCCCGCCCCCGTGGTGTCGACCGCAGTGACGGGAACCCCTTCGATCGGAATCGTCTTTCCATCGTGGATCAGCAGCGAACCGTCTCCCCCCAGTGTCAGTGCGACGTCGGCAGCATGGCTGTGAATCTTCTGGGCACAGTCAATCGGATCAACCAGACCCGTCAGACTGCGTGCTTCTTCCAGATTACAAAACAGCAGATCAACTGGACCGGCAATCAGTTCCCAGAACAAGTCACGGTTGATGTTGATCAGGAATGGATCAGAAACGGTAAAAGCGACTTTGACACCATGCTTCTTGGCCAGTTCGATCGCCTTGAGTGCCGCACCCTTCGTGGAATCACCCGTGAAGAGGTACCCTTCGATGTAAACAAACTTCGACTGCTTGATTTCCGATTCGGAAATATCGTCCGGTCCCAGCGTCGAGGACATCCCGAGATGCGTCAGCATAGTGCGCTGTGCGTCTTCCGTAATCAGGCAGACGCAGGTCCCGGTCTGACCATTCGTTTGCGGAACCTCGATCCTGACCCCCAGATCACGCATATCCTTCAGCCAGAACTCTCCCAGGTCATCGCGACCGAGCTTCCCGGCATAGGCACCGCGTCCACCGAAATCTGCTAAGCCAGCGATCGTATTCGCGGCCGAACCGCCGGCGCATCGGCTGATGGCGGCACCATTAAGGGCGGAAAGTACGCGCGTTTGAGTCGATTCATCGACCAGCGTCATGATTCCTTTGGCGAATTCCAGACGCGCCAGCAACGACTCATCAATCTTTGCTTGAATATCGACGAGTGAATTTCCGACACCGTAGACATCGTACGCCATGCTGATCAGTTCCCTGAGTGATTGATTCTTGATTGAAAGGAAACTGCTCTACCAAATACGGGACGCGGTTGCCACCATCAGCGGGATTCGTTGCACCAGGCGAGGATGAAGCATTTGTTCTTGGTTCTTGGTGCTTAGTTCTTCGACGCATCAATGGAGTCTCCCGTTCAGCGTGGATGACAACGAAGCACCAAGAACCAAGAACGAATCACTAGAACTCGGTGAGTTGCTCGTTTTTTGATAAACATCGCAAACCATTAAATCGGTTGGACTTCCGCATCTTCTGGTCATTCCTGACGGATGTGTTTTCCAGTCCCGTGATCGCGAACGTGTGAAATTCGCAACAATTTCTGTTGTTTTTCGTCAACAGCATGATGCCGATTTGCCTTTCGGCAGGCATGAACTAGGTTTCAGCCGCTCTACGCCGAAATTACGGCTTTTTTGCTGTTTCATTGACGAGGATACGGGTCATGGACTTACTCGACTTGAATGGGCTGAATCTGATTGCCTGGGGAGTGGCCTGCGCCTGGGTCATGATCGCCGTTGTTTATATTGCGGCGTGCCGAAGTCAGTCGTCACTTCGACCGTTGACAGATGTTCCGCCAGCGTCTGGTCTTCCGAAACTCAGCGTGATCGTTGCCTGCCGGAATGAAACGGCTTGCATCGAGAATTGCATCCGTTCCCTGTTTCGTCAGGATTATCCCGACCTCGAAGTCGTTGCCATCAACGACCGAAGTACTGATGACACTGGCGAAATCCTTGACCGTCTGGCAGTGGAATTTTTCAATCGATTGCGAGTCGTCCATGTCTCGATGCTGCCTGCGGGCTGGTTTGGTAAGCCACATGCCCTGGAGCAGGGATTGAAGAGTGCCACGGGAAGTCTGGTCTGCTTTACGGATGCCGACTGTGAGTTCCTTGCCCCATCGGCATTGCGTACGACCGTGGCCGAGATGCAGCGCGGCGAATTTGATTTCTTCTCGATCGCAGCCAAGTACACCATGACTTCGTTGCGTGAAAGTGTCACCGTTCCATGTTGCTCTGAGGCCATTCTGGCTTGGCTGCGACCGGAGCGTGTCAGCGATCCTCGTTGGCCGGATGCCTTCGCCAACGGCGCATTCATCATGGTGCGCAGAACTCCGTTCGAATCAATTGGCGGATGGGGTTCTGTCCGTGCGAAAATCAGCGAAGACCTCGAACTGGCACGCCTGGCAAAGCACTCTGGATTGAAACTGGGTGTGGCACAAGGTGACGGTTTCTATCAGACCGGTTCCTATGGAACCCTGCGAGAATCGTGGAACGGCTGGAGCCGGATTTTCAATGGAGCACTGACTCCGTCGCAACTCGCCTTCACTCTCTGCCGAATGAGTATCCTGTTCGTATTGCCGCTGTGCGCGATGCTGTATGGTGTGGCAAATGCATTGCAGACCGGCAGCGTCGAGTGGTTCACTCACGGTGCTGGACTGGGATTCGCAATCGCGTTCAGTCTCCGCAGTGCCATGGACCTGATCGTCTTTCGAATGGTGGGAGCACCGATGGCGTCTGCCTTGCTGGCACCACTCGGTCGTCTGTTTGTCATGGCTGCTTCAACCCGCGCCTTGCTGTCTCATGCAGGTCTGGTGAGGACTCACTGGCGTGGTACGGCATTTGTCTCTGGCCGAATGATCATGCCGGAACAGGCGAAGGCTTAGCACCGTATCCCAACGATTCCAACATGACTGGCTTTCGACCTGCGAGTAACAGTCTCTCGACGGTCTTGACGATCTGGGGCAGGAACCCACGTTCCAGGTCCAGCGGATGCAGGACGACACAGGGTAAAGCCCGCTTCCGGAACCGATATTGAATCTGCCCCAGTCTGTACCCGGCACGGCACAGCAGGCGGATCGGCGAAACGTCCCAGACCCAGGTTGCCAAGGGGAGTCGTTGCCCCGTTGACGTGGCGACCTGACCATATCCCACGGTGTAATGGATCCCGAATTTCGCCAGGCGATCCGGTGTGGCAAACCCGATCTGGTACGTCGGGGCGATGAAACCACTGGCTGGCTGGCCCATCCAACGCTCAAGAATCTGCTGCCCCGCTTCCAGGCGACGGTCTGTTTCCGCAGGATCCAGTCCGTTCATTTCGTCCTTGCCATCTGCGATCTTCGACCGAAACCCACGAGTTCCCGGCCGGAAGTGTTCGTATCCATGCAGCAGAATATTCGCGTATTCGGCCTGGACCCGGTCCAGAAATGGTCGGTCACTTTCTCCAAGTGGAACTCCCGCCCAGCAAGGGACGACAGCGGCCGACATGGCATTTCCAATCAACGGTGCCATCGCCTCTGTAAACGTCGCAACGTGCGAGTCGTAGATCGGAGCCACGTCATGCAGCATCACACAGAACGAGCGCGAAACGTCCAACTGTTGAGGATTCTCTGTCATGGTTCGTCGTCAGCTATCGCACCGAAATGCAAGGAGTATGGCTTCTGATTGGTTTGGTCATGCTGGATGCAAGAGCGCATGAGAAATGCATCCAAGCCCCTTCATCGGCTCAAGATCATCGCGACTTCGACAAATGTGAAATTGTGACGGTTGTGACGTTGCTTCGGGAAACCGGGGGGAGGCGGTGAACTCGTAGTTTCTTCATCGTTCTGCCGCTGATCGTTCTGCCAACGGTCTCACAGAGAAGAGGAGACCTTCGGTCGGGCATTTCGGCAGGGTCAGGAGACGTCAGGAGACCCGCGCCGAACAGATCAAAGTAACCTTCACGTTCCACGTGAAGATAGCCGTGCGCAGATAGTTCGCGGATGAATGGACATCGCAAACGTCAGGTCGATAAGAGAGACGGCATTATTGTTGCGCGGCGGGAAATAAGCCGAATCGTCGCAATCAATTGCCTGTTCGGCGCGGGTCTCCCGACCCCGCCGAAACTGACGAC
Organism: uncultured Schlesneria sp.; assembly: GCA_903911795.1. GTDB lineage: Bacteria > Planctomycetota > Planctomycetia > Planctomycetales > Planctomycetaceae > Schlesneria. The sequence goes on along the minus strand of CAIWEX010000407.1, from coordinate 3,413 downwards.
CGGAGAACCCTGTGCTATAAGACGTAACTCCGTTGGAGTCGTGACGACAGCGTGGCCGAGTGTGAACAAGGGTGGAAACCAAGGGGCTGCACTCAAGAGGAGACCTTCGGTCGGGTGTTTCGGCGGGGTCAGGAGACGTCAGGAGACCCGCGCTGATCGGTGACCTGGGCTGAACTCAGGGAATGGCCTTTCAGGGGTCTTCGACCGTTGGTACAAGACTCGGCACTTTTAGACTCGCGGATTGAATGGCTCAAGGACTCGCCAGAATGAACCGCCCTGTTTCGGCACGCCACAGCACTTTCCTGCTGGCGCTCGCCTTTATCGGATTCATCAGCCTGGGACTGCCTGATGCAGTCATCGGGGTGGCGTGGCCGTCTGTTCGCGACACCTTTCATCTGCGTCAGGAAGCCATCGCTCTGGTCCTGGTGATCTCTGGTATCGGGTATCTGGCGAGCAGTTTTTTTGCGGGCCGATTGATGCAGACCATGGGGATTGGCCTGGTTCTCGCCGCGAGTACCGGACTGGTGTCGGCCGCCATGTTCGGATTCGCGTACTCACCACTTTGGATCGCGTTCCTCTTCTGTGCGTGGGTACATGGCCTGGGATCGGGTGCGATCGACTCGGGGCTGAACGGCTACGCAGCCCACCACATGTCAACGCGATCGTTGATCTGGTTACATGCCTGCTATTGTTTCGGGGCGTTGATCGGCCCGGTTCTGATGTCGAGTATCCTCGCCAGTGGTCGACACTACAGCACGGGTTACTCGGCCGTCGGTGGGATCATGCTGGCGATGTCCGTACTGTTCCTGATCACTTATCGATCCTGGGGTGAGATCTCTTCGACTTCGACATCGGCACGGACGACAACCGAACCGAATACGCCGCCGCTGCGCCCCAGAGTTGCCTTGAAGTACTTTGCCGTCTGGCTTCAGATGGCCGTGTTCTTCTTGTACACCGGCCTGGAAGTGACTTTCAGTCAGTGGACATACACGGTCCTGACAGAGTCTCGAAATGTCAGTCCAGTGACGGCTGGTATTGTGGTTGGTGTCTACTGGGGCTGTATCGGTGTTGGACGCATTATTTCAGGGATGATCGCCGATCGAGTCGGGATCGATCGTCTGCTGCGATATTGCTTGTTGTGTGCAGGGAGCGGAGCGATCCTGATTGCGTCGCGACTTCCCATCGAAGTAGCGTTCCTGGGAATATCACTGATTGGCCTGGGACTGGCTCCCGTCTTTCCGTGTCTGATGTCTCGAACACCACGGCGCCTGGGGACTCAGGTATCGGCTCACGCGATCGGTTTCCAGGTCGGGGCCGCAATGATTGGAGCTGCCGTCGTTCCTGGCACCTTGGGGGTCATGGCAGGGATCGGAGGACTGGAAATGGTTCCAGTCGGTACGGTGGTTCTGTTTGGTCTGCTAGGCTTGCTCCACGAGCGACTGATTCGTCTACCCGACGCTGGTGCGTCTCAGGTATAGCGAAACCAGATCAACGTGCCGCGTAGCATGGGCTTCAGCGCACGGGCGTTTCCTGTCAGGAATCCATTCTCATTGGAATGTGAGCCGACACCTACATCCAATACCGAAAAGCCGACCATCCTATTCTGCGAAAGTTACGACTAATTCTGACCAGGCAGGAACTTCTTGAGCTTTCCTTTGAACAGGTCATCCACTTTGTTTTCCAGAGCACCTTCCAGCGCCGTTCCGCCAATTTGGGCGGCCAGTTCACCCAGGATCCGAGAGTCGATCTGTGGTCGAGTCAACGTGCCGCGTACAGGAATCCGGATCGATTTTCCTTTCAGATTCGCCAGCAGCTTCTGATCCTTGACCCAGTCATCCAGGATCGCGATCTGCAGCATGTAATCGATCGTCTCATCCATTCCTACCGAACCGCTTGACTGGATCTGGCCTTCGCCGATGGCAAATGTCACGTTCTCGTGATAGACGCGGCCTGCTGCCAATTTGAAGGGGATCGCCTGCTCTGGCATCTGCATCAAGACGCGATCCCGTGGAGCGGCTCCAACCGGCTTACGTTCAATCAACGATTTGATCTGGTCGTACATTCCCATCACCTGCAGAGCTGCTCCTCCTGGACGAACTTGAACGTGATGGACCGCCAGTGCCCCTGCCATCTGTCCCGTCATCGGTGCGGAAATCGGCAGGACACTTCCTTCGGTGATGTCGAGAGAAAACTTTCCGTCGATTTGCGTGGCATCCGCCAGCATCGGCGTGACGTATTTCAACCACGAATCGCACAACTGCGGAGTGATCTGAACCTGATCCAGAACCTTCTCGGTCGGCAGGACCAGGATTGCCGGGTTACGATCAAAGCGGACTTGCGGTGTCAGGTGCATCTTGCCACCAGCCACAGTGGTTTCAATCGGCGCGAACTGGCAAATCCCTTTTTCGATCCGAGCGACGATTTCAGCAGGACCGACTTCCAGACCTTCCACAATTGCCGAATCCCATCCGATGCCCGCTTGACCAGCGAGGTCCGGCACGATCGGGGTACTGGTGTCGGGAAGACCGTTAGGAACAGTTGCAGGGGCCGACAAACTGGCCAGTGATCCCTTGATCGTGAATGGCCGCTTTTGTTTTCCCTTCAACGTGACAGATTTTCGCAGGGCGTCCGTCATTCGCTGCTCGACCAGATCCCAATCATAGGTCAACTCCCCTTGCAGATCGGCGCGTTGTGCACTCGAAAGTTCGGCCAGTGTTCCATGCAGACTGACGCTCAAGCAAGGGGTCACTACAGCAGCAGTTTCCATTTTCAGATTGTCGGCTGTCAGGTCATAGACCCCTTTGGCAATCAGCTTCAATTCGGGTTCTTTGTACATCGCCACCCATTTCGGCTGCTGACCAGAAGGTGCTTCGTAATCGTAGAGAACCAGCTTGCTGACAGTCGTTTCTGAATCGACAGTGATGACAGAATCTTTCTCAATCAAATGTGCATGACCTTCGAAGCTGCCCTGCATGTGGTATGCCGGATGAGCGATCGCCAGGTTTTTCCAGCGCGAGAGCTTGTCCAGGTCGCCACGATAAACCGCTTCACCGGTCACGCGTTCCAGTTGACCGTCCGGCTTGAGAGCCAGAATCAGATCGGTCACACGGCACGAGACGGCCGTTCCCGTCAACGTCGTCTGTGGCGATGTCCATTCGTTCCGTGCGAGCACAAAAACACCCGCCGTATCAAACTTCAATTGAGTCTCTTTGATCAGCCATTCCGGCCCCTGAACATCCAGATTGTCGATGGTCCCGTTGAGTTGAGTCAGGTCGATTTGTTTTGGGTCGACAGTCACAGTGGTGTCGATGTGGGCGATCCCCGCGACCTGCCAGCCTTTGACGTCAACGAATGGCCGCAAGCGGTTCTGCCATGTGGTCAAATTGCCAATCACCGTCGCTTTGACAGGCCAG
>CAIWEX010000406.1 GCA_903911795.1 uncultured Schlesneria sp. | reverse complement strand
GAAATTCATCTGGAATTTGTGTGGCTGCTTTACAATCATCGCAGAACCGACAAGACTGGCGTCACCATTTCTCATTGGTAACCAATCTCATCAATCAAGCCAATGCACATCGGGCCCGCCTCTTGGAATGTTATCAGATGGACGATACGACCGACGAATCCGTAGTTGAAGGCCGAACGCTGCGCGTTCGTGTTTTCTGGCTGATCGTCGGTATTTTCGTCGTCGTTGTCGCGTATTTTGCCTGGCATTTTCAGTCCATCAGCTCCCAAGACAAGCGATTGGCACAGGCCATCAAAGCAGCCGGAGGAGATATCGGCTATCGTTTTTCCGGCCCGGAATGGACTCCACAAAACATCCGGGACAACGCGCCTTTTCTGGAAGTCGTCAACTCGGTTGATCTGAGTGGTCAGGAGGTCGCGGACAGTCTTTTGCAGGATGTCGCTCAGTTGACGTCGATTACCGAACTGATACTGGACCGCACAGGATTGAATAACCGGCAACTGGGGTTGTTGCGCAGTGTAAGAACTCTAAAACGCCTTTCGTTGAATGACACCCAGATCACGGATCTCGGTCTGGCTCATCTGACGTTGTTGAACAGGCTGGAATCGCTCGATTTGCGGCACACCTCAATGTCCGATGAAGGTTTAAGGCATGTTGTGAAACTGGCGAAATTGAAGGAGCTTGTCCTGGGGGATACCAGGGTGACTGATGAGGGGTTAAGCTTGCTTCAAAACTTCAAACATCTCGAAATCCTGGATTTGCGACACACGCAGGTGACCGACGCGGGGCTCGATCATCTTTCGGAAATGAGATCGCTGAAACAGTTGTTTCTCGCTCATGCCGAGACGACCGGTACCGGTCGATTGTTTCTGAGGCAGACGTTGACGGAGTGTACGATTACCCCTGATCCGTAGGGAGGCTGATGGCTCTTCGGCCGGACTGGCCCTTGGGCTGGAAATGGGCAGATTCAGAGAATCGGCGAGTGGCCGGGCCCCAGTTTGCCCATCATTTCTAGCATCCCTTCGGGATGCGTTCGAAACGGGGGACATATTCCGGGGGTCTTGCTGCGCGGCGACCTCCGGCTACATTCTGTGATCGCTTCGCGATCATGACCCTCCCAACAATCAGGGCTGAAGCATGACGACGCACATGAGTTGCGTCGGGCTGTTCGGCGCGGGCCTCCTGACCCCGTCGAAACGATCGACCGAAGGTCTCCTCTTCAATTTCATCAAATCCAGAAATTGGCAGAACGATGTGGGGCAGAACGATGAAGAATCAAAATTCAGATTTCTTCTATCGTTCTGCCCTCCATCATTCTATCCCACTGAAATTGGCTCACTCGCTGAGAGATAGCCGACGTTGAAAACCGGACGCTAGCTAGCGCGTTCCGGCTGATGGTTTGAACTGGAAAATGAGCCGTTATCCTTCAATTTGCCTTTGCATTGCAGGTTTCTGGCTCTCATATCGCGAGAACTTACGCTCGATCGGCGCAGATCATTTTCTCACGGATTGACGCATGCCAACACGATGAGTCACGTAGTGGGCCAGTACCGCATCCAGGTGTTCGCTGGTGCGAATCGTCTGGTAGTCGATCATCTGCTTGGTGCAGTTGCGTCGGATGTCGTCCACGAATGCATTTACTGCTGCTGTGTAGCCTTCTCGAAGTGATCGTGGATCGCAGATCAGGTCGCCCATTTCTTCCATGCCTTCGAACTTTGTTGTTCCGGCATAGGAGAAGTCCAGTTCTTCGTCGTCCATCACATGGAAGACCATGACGTCATGGCCGCGAGTGCGCAGCAGTTTCAACCCTTTGAACAAGCCCGCTCGATCGACGAACAGATCTGAAACCAGCACAATCAGCCCGCGCCGAGTCTGCTGGTCTGCGACTTGGGCGAGCAGAGTCTGCAGGTCTGTTTTCTTTGCTGGTTTTTGAATATCGAGCGACGTCAGGATCGCCTGCAGGTGGTTTTGCTTGCTGCTGGGGGGGACAGTGGAACGGACGACATTGTCAAACGTCACCATTCCGACGGAATCCTGCTGCCGTAACAGCAGGTATGACAACGAGGCTGCGATCCGGCAGGCATATTCGTATTTGGAAAGTGCGTGCGAACCGAACTGCATCGATTCTGAAAGATCGACCAGCAGCGTCGTCCGAAGATTGGTTTCCTCTTCGTACTGCTTAATGTAGTAGCGATCCGTCTTCGACCAGACTTTCCAGTCAATACGCCGGATATCATCACCCGGCGCGTATTCGCGATGCTGCGCGAATTCGACCGACTGACCGAAGTAGGGGCTGCGATGAAGACCGGACAGAAAACCTTCGACCACACTTCGCGCTAGAACCTCCAGTCGCGAAATGCGAGCGATGGCTTCAGGCGGCAAAAATCTTCGCGAGGTTTGGGTCACGGGTCAATTCGCCTTCTTTCGACGGTGTGGACTGAATCAACTGAGCGACGATCTTGTCTGAAGTGATCCCTTCGCTCTCGGCCGCGAAACTGACCACAATACGATGTCGCAAGACGGGTGCTGCCAGCGCCTGGATGTCCTCGGTCGAGACATACGTCCGTCCATTCAACAGGGCGCGTGCCTTGGCTCCCAGCAACAGGAACTGCACGGCTCGAGGACCAGCTCCCCAGCTCAGTTGATCTTCGACAAACTTCGGAATTCCAGGCTCACCAACGCGAGTTTGACGGACCAGCGCCAGGGCATAGTCGACAACGTGGTCGCTGGCAGGGACCTGACGAACGAGTTTTTGCAGGGCCAGGATTTCCGCAGCATCCAGCACCTTCTTGATATCGTCACTCTGGATGGAGGTTGTCCGCTTGGCGATCTGCCGTTCTTCATCGAAGCTGGGGTAGCGAACAAAAACTTTGAACATGAAGCGGTCCTGCTGCGCTTCTGGAAGTGAATAGGTCCCTTCCTGTTCGATCGGGTTCTGAGTTGCGAGCACGAAGAACGGATCGGCGAGCATGTGTCGGTTCTGTCCGACTGTGACTTGCCGTTCCTGCATCGCTTCCAGCAGCGAGGCCTGTGTCTTGGGTGGCGTACGGTTGATTTCGTCGGCCAGGATGACGTTGTGGAACAATGGGCCGGCGATGAACTGAGGCTCACGGCGACCGGTTTCGCGATTCTCCTGAAGCACGTCCGTTCCGGTGATATCGGCGGGCATCAGGTCGGGGGTGAACTGGATGCGGGCGAATGTCATGGAAAGACAACGGGCCAAGGTGCTGATCATCAGCGTCTTGGCGAGGCCCGGAACCCCTTCGAGCAGGCAATGCCCGCGGCTGAAGAGCGCGATCAGCAGTTGCTCGATCACGTCGTCCTGTCCGACGATGACCTTGGCCATCTGTTCGCGAATTGCCTTGTAGGCCTGGCCGAGTTTGGCGATCGAAGCTTCGATCTCACCCTGTGACACTGAATCGCTCATCTGCTTGCCATCTCCCCATGCGAAGGAAGGGAATATGAATATTTCAAGAACGTTGGCATCCTACCGACCCCGCGCGGCGGGCAGAAGGGGTCCGGAGTTCAAAAATGAAATTTGTGCGGGAAGCTCTTGTGTATCCGGATTCAGATGAATTCGAGAGATCAATGCTCCTTGGGACTTTGGTAATCGTTTGGGGCTTGGTAAATGCTGCGCCGATGGACTTCTCTGCGCGATCTGTTCATGATTCCGAGCGTGAACACTCCCATGAGACTGTTCGAAAGCCCCCCAATGAATTATTTCTGTCATGCCCTGAATCATCTGGACCGTCCCTATTTCATGGCGGGGACAGCGGTTCCCGACTGGTTGTCAGTCGCAGATCGCCGAGTTCGTTTTCGCCCACAGCACCTGAGTCCGTTTGCTGATTCGGGGGGTACGGTCCTCTCCGAGGTTGCGGCTGGAACATTGCAGCACTTGCAGGACGACGACTGGTTTCATGCGACGCGCGGCTTCTTCGAAGTGACGACTGAAATCGCCGGATTGTTTCGGACTGCATTGGGTCACGAAGGGGATTTCCACTACGGATTTCTGGGCCATGTCGGCATGGAAATGCTGCTCGATGCTGTGCTGATCGAACGCTTTCCCGGTCACTTTGATCGTTACTATCAGGCGCTTGCTGACGTTGATCCAACCGCAATCCAAGACTCGATCAACCAGATGGCTCGAGTGCCAACAGACCGGTTGGCATGGTTCATTGGTTTGTTTCGAGTCGAGCAGTTTTTGCGAGACTACGTCAGTGATGAGCGACTGTTGCACCGCTTAAACCAGGTGATGTCTCGGGTCAAATTGACGCAACTTCCACCACGCGCTATCGGCGTTCTCGAAGAGTCACGTTCACTTGTTCGTGGTCGAATACGTGATTTACTTCCCGAGGAATTCTATCCGTTTCCCTCCGAAAGTAGCCTTCATCGCTCCGCGTGAAGTCAGCCGTTCGCCGTTTGACATCCTGTTCACGCGACACCTTGGTCTGTACTGTTCCCAGCTTGTCTGGCTCACTGCGGCAGAACGATAAGAAAGATCTCAATCGTATTCCTTCATCATTCTGCCCCTCATCGTCCCGCCAACTGTTTTGCTCGAATTGAAGAGGAGACCTTCGGTCGGTCGATTCGGCGGGGTCGGGAGACCCGCGCCGAACGAAGCGGTGCGCCCGCCACCGTTCGAACGAAGAACCAAGTCAATACGTCGACGACGCAAGTTCCCGAACCAGGCTTTCGCAAACTTCGGGTTGCTGGGTCGACTGGTCTGTGACATCCCAGATGTCGTCTGGTTTTGAAAAGAGCTGGACCACTTCGGGCCAGGCAGCGTCACCGAAACAGACGTCTGCTGCGATTGAACGATGATCCTCGGCAAGTCGTACCAGGCAATTCCACTCGTTCGTGCGAATTCCAAGGTTTCTGTGGTCGTCGCCAAATCGGACCTGCTTCCGAGTCGATTGTACGGAAAGGGCTTCTTTGAGCAGGCTGATTCCTTCGCATCCCGGTGATTCTGGCAGGCCAAACCAGTCGAGCAACGTTGGTACCAGATCTGTTGTCTGAACGAAGTGAGGGCATCGGATCGCGTTGAAGTCTGCGAACCTTTCTCCACCACCTTGAATTGAAAGAAACAGAGGACTTTTGATTTCCTGATCGCGTAAAAGATCGGACGGGGCTGGTCCGCGAACTGATGGAACCTCTGCCAGAAATCCTTCCAGACAACTGCGACCTCGCGCGGCGGTGATGATCAACAGAGTTGGTTGTTCCTGACTGAGGATGGTGATCTGGCTGAGGAGTTCACCGATCCAGTGGTCCACCAGCGAAACGCTACCTGCTGCGACGGCAATTTCTTTCGGCCAGTCTTCGCGAGGGACGTCGGCCATCGGCAGTCCTCGTTCTTCGAAATCTTCGAAGTAGAGAGTGGCGAAACCTTCCGGGGGCAGACCCGGTTCCGGAGCATGCAGCCAGACCAGTCGATTTGTCGCAGGAGTCGGCTCGCGCAACAGTGAGACCCCGGACTGGACGAGGCGGGCGATCGGGACTGCGTTGGGGTCGACATCGAGGCCGTCGTCGCCCGCAGTTTGAACGACGCGATCAAAGTTGAGATTGTCCCAGCCGGACAGGTGGGAACTTGATGCAAGCCTCAATTCTGTCGTGACACTCGCCTGACGGAGCAATGCAATCACATTCGCAACGGAATCGGGCAGGGCAGGGGGGCAGGAGTGGCGACCGGTGAACCAGGCTCGCCCTGCATTCGGGCCGACGGTGTCGGCAAAATGGTTGTCGAACACGGTCGCCGCAGCCGCCAGTCGATCGAGGTTCGGGGTTTCAATCCACTCGTTCCCGTAGCACCCGATCAGGCGTGTTGCGAGTCGATCAAAAGTCACAACGATCGCCTGCATAAACGAATTCTCTTAGGCTGATGCCGGTAAAAACAAAACCCGGCTTGGTTCCAAGCCGGGCTTCACGATATCACAAAGTGCGGTGCATACAGTCACACTGCGGCAAGGTCGCGGCGCCAGCGGGGGCTGGAAAGAATACTCTCGACCTGCATTTCATGGAGCTGATCGAGCCAGGTTCCATCAAACTCGAAGACTTCATACATCCGCTGCGAGCGGTCAAATCGGGGGTCGGTGGTACACCCACCTTCGTCAGTTCGAGACATCCGGCTCGGAACAATCAACAGCCATGTCCGATCACCAGCTCGTTCCCACGTCGGTTTCGTCCAACGAAAACCAACCTCCTGCAAATCCAATTGAGTCATCCGTTCGGCCTCCCTGCCAGGTTGACGACAAGCAACTCACGCCATTGAGTCGCCTAGATCCAGTGTCGGCCGGATTATCAATCGGCAGCATTCGCCGGTCAACTCCAGAGCTGCGGGAGAATTGGGAAAATTGGGAATCGGCAGAAAGTATCGAATGGGTTGTATGGGGTGACTGGGGGTTTTGAGGTCGGCGGGCGGCACGGCGCCGAGCAAAGTGAAATTACCGTAATTGATCTCGCCGGAATCGGCGAAATCCGCTACTAGACGCAAGCTTACCGACGTCGCTCTCGTGTGACGGAGGCCTGTCCCCGGAGACCTGAATGTCCGCATCACTGACAACTGGCGATCCGACACCCATCCATATGGTGGGTCGTCTGGTGGTCAATTTCATTATCGCCGTGGGGGATCTGACCCGTTTCCTCTTCCAGACGATGGGGGGACTCGTTGGCCAGATGCCTCGGTCGCGTGTTCTGTGGCCGGTCATGTACGAAGTCGGGGTTCGCAGTGTTCCGGTCATTGCGGTGACGGGGCTGTTCATCGGCATGGTTTTGGCGGTGCAGTCCTACGACACACTGCGAATGTATCGCCTGGAATCTCGCATCGGTTCGGTGATTAACGTCTCTCTGGTAAAAGAGTTAGGTCCGGTTCTTGCGGCCACGATGCTGGCGGGACGAGTCGGCTGCGCGATGGCGGCCGAAATCGGCACAATGCGAGTCACCGAACAGATTGATGCTCTGAAAGCACTCGGAGCTGACCCCATATCCTATCTGGTTGTCCCCCGATTTCTCGCCTGTTTCTGGCTGATTCCCGCCTTAACACTTGTTGCGGACGGAGTCGGGATGTTTGGAGGCTGGGTCGTCAGTGTCCAGATCCTGGGGGTCAGCGATCACTTTTTCTGGCTCTACTCACAACAATTCATTACCGCCTTCGACGTCGTTTCGGGGGTCATGAAGAGCATGTTTTTCGGGGCGGCGATTTCCATCATCGCGTGTCACCGTGGATTTCATTGCGGTAACGGAGCCGAAGGGGTCGGGCGGGCCGCAACGGATTCGTTTGTTTGTTCGTTCATCGCGATTCTGGCACTCGACCTGGTACTGGTCCTGATGCTGAACAATCTCTACCGACTGCTCTGGTCGTTGGGGATTCAGGTCATTTAACGTTCTGTCTGGATTCATCTCACGTGACTGCCGTAGTCCGACCACAATCACCGCTGGTCACAGTCGCTCCAGTTCTGGAGTTGCGAAGTATCACCATGGAATTTGGTGCGCAGCGAGTCTTGCAGGATGTCACGATCCAGGTTCGCCGTGGTGAGACACTTGTTTTGATCGGTGAAAGTGGTTGTGGGAAGAGCGTTACTACGAAACTTCTGGCCGGATTGCTGGAGCCGACGCGAGGGGAGGTTTTGTGGGATGGTCGACCTGTCCGCAACCGATCCGCTCGAGAATTGCATCGTGATCGATTGAGGTTTGGTTACCTGTTCCAGGGGGCCGCTCTGTTCGACAGTATGAACGTGTTTGAGAACGTGGCGTTCGGACTGCGGGAAAATACCGACCTGAAGCCAGACCAGATTCGGGATGTGGTCCACGAACGGTTGCGCGAAGTCGGGCTGGCCGCGGCTGTCGGGGAAAAACGTCCCTCAGATCTGTCGGGCGGAATGAAAAAGCGAGTTGGCCTGGCGCGGGCCTTGGCGATGTCTCCCGATGTCGTGTTCTATGACGAGCCGACAACTGGGCTGGATCCGGTCATGAGCGATGTGATCAACGAATTGATCCTGCAGACCCAGGCGAGCCGTAAGGTGACCAGTGTTGTCGTCACTCACGACATGCACACTGTCCGGCGCGTGGCTGACCGAGTCGTCATGCTTTATCCGCTCAGTCGTGTCGCTCCGCAGCAACCGCAGTTGATCTTTGAAGGTACGCCCGAAGAAGCCTTTGAATTCAGTGACCCGCGAGTGACAAGTTTCGTACGGGGTGAAGCGGGAGCACGATTAAAAGAGATGTACGCAGCATAGAAAAAGTTGGAGGAGTGCCTCACGGGAAAGTCTGGGTTGGGGCAATCGGACGCTGGGTGCTAGCCCACGGTTTAAACCGGACGCTAGCGCGTTCCGGCAGATGGTCGAACCTGGAATACGTTGCGGTGTGGCACTGGCATATAAAAAAACGCGAGATTCCGGCAAGGATGCAAGAATATGGCGACGGAGCGACAGCTTCAGTTTCGAATTGGAATGCTGGTCATGATCGCGCTTGGGATCGGTGGCTGGCTCGTCTATGAATTCGGCGATTTGAAGCAATTCACTCAAAAGCGGTACCAGTTGGTCCTTCACTTTGATTCGGCCTCTGGACTGTACCCGACAGCACCGGTGACTTTCAGCGGATTGACTGTCGGAACTGTGAAGCAAATACAGCTCGATGACCGGCGGGGCGGAGTGCTTGTGACCGTGCTGGTCCGCGAAGGAGTGGCGATTCCCGGCGACAGTCGTGCGGTGATTGTTCGATCCATTCTGGGTGAAACGGCAATTGACATTACCGCCGGCAGAACAAACGACTACCTGAAGTCCGGCGGGAAAATGGACGGCCAGTTGGCGGTCGATCCACTGGAAATGGTCCAGCGCATGGAAGGTCGCGCTGTCGAAGTCCTTGAAGCGGTGACATCGACCAGCAAGGAATGGGGACTGGTTGCCAAAAACATCAACAACCTGATGGACACCAAGCGAGGCGACCTGGATCAAGTCGTTGAACGCGCTTCGGAATCACTGCATCAGTTCACGGTGGCGATGGCGCATGTCAACGAATTGTTGAAGTCTGCCAATAAAGTCGTCGGCGATCCTGAAGCTCAGCAGGCTTTGCATGACACGCTGGTGGCAATGCCGAAGCTGGTGAAAGAGACTCATGGAACGATTGCCGAAACCCGTTCTGCTGTCGCATCGTCACGGCTGGTGTTGGAGAGTGTGAACAAGAACCTGGTGAACCTGACTCAACTTACCGAACCTGTCGGGAAGAAGGGGGAGCAGATGGTCGAAAAGCTGGATAACAGCCTGACGAGTCTCGACACCCTGCTCAGTGAACTGGGTGCGTTTGCCAAACTGGTGAATACGAAGGATGGATCATTGCAGAAATTCGCGTCCGATCCGTCGTTGTACGACAATCTGGACCGGTCGTCTCAATCGATGGCGGTCCTGCTGAAGAACTTCGAACCGATCCTGAAAGATCTGCACGAATTCAGTGACAAAGTGGCTCGCAAGCCCGAACTCCTGGGTGTCGGCGGAGCGGTCCGTCCCAGCGCAGGTCTGAAGGATTCGGAAGTTCTGAATCCCAAACCTGTCGTCCGCGGAAATGGCAAGTAGACTTTCACACAACGCGAATTCAAAGTCATGCTTCCATCGTGGGAAGTATTGGGGCAGCCCTACACCGCGAAGAGATGGAGACTCAAAAGCTGCGGTGGCCGTTTCCAAAGGGGGAAGTGATGTACAGGTATTGCGTGACGATTGGGTTGCTTTTCATCATCGGCTCAATTGTGTCGGTTACCGGAAGCAAATCTACTGCTCAGCAGCAGGCGGACGCGATTCTTCGAAGCGTCAATGCATCAGACGTGGGAAAGAGTGTCAAAATCATTGGCCGTCTTGGAAAGCCGATGACTGAGCCGGTCGCCATCAAAGGTCACTGGATTTTTGACAAAGGATCAAAGGCATCGTCCTATGTATTCCGCGTAACGATGGTTGCCGGAAAGCAACTTGAGGAACCCGTGGACTTCAATCAAAATGTGGTAAGTCTCGATGCGGTTCGTGTTACGGACGATGTTTCAGCTCTGGGTGAGACATGGACATGCGTAGCCATCGAGCTTGGACAGTTTCGAAATATCACAGAGCGGAATTGGCGCTTGTTCTATGACAAGGACACGAAACCCGGGGCTTGGCTAAGGTATGGGGATGGACCGTTTGTATCAGAGTTGCTCCTGGCGAAGCGATCCCTCGAACGTGAAAACGGCGAGAGATTACATTCCTATAGGTAGTGCCGTTGGTGATCTGTCCCGTCACGATTCCAAATCATCCCTGCCGGTGCATTCTGCATAGACATTTCTCTGACGGCATCCGTGTGAATAGAATTTTCGTGACTTTGTTGTTTGTGCGATGTACAGTAACGACACGTACACCTCGCAGATCTATTCCACTCATTTTGAGTCTTCATGGAGAGTCCTCACATGAAATTGCAATCACTCACAGGCGTCGTTTTCGCGGCATGGCTTGCTTGGACAGGCTTGGCCAAGGGCGCCGACTCGAATCTTGACGGTGAGGACTTTGCATCGGCGAATCAGTTGGCCATCGCTTCAATGAATCTGGTGCAGGAAATCAAATTCGAGTTGGATGATGCCATCAGAAGCCGTACGTGTCAGCAAGAAATCATCGACAAGTTGCAGGCCGATTTTTCTGGTGCACTGAATCGTGCCGCACCCAAGCTTGAACGAGCGTTGTCACTTGTGACCGACGCAGATGACAGGCAGGAAGTGCGAAGTGCTCGCCTGCGCTCTGCCTACGCGAATTTCTGGCTGCGAAAGAACTATGAAGCCGCGGTGCTTGCAGAGAATGTCGCCCGTAACGCTGACGCCGCCGATGGTGCTCTCGCCCACGATTGTGCTTATCTTGTTTTCAAGTCGCTTTATCAAGCTTTTCAAGACCAACGTTTCCCTGTCGGTCAGAGGGGGCAGGACCTGCAATTGATGATTGGTGCCTATCATAAACTGGCCGAGCACTGGCCTGACAGTTACAGAGTGACTGAGGCTGTGATGATCCTTGGCTCTTTGCACGACCAGGAACAGGCTCACGCCGATGCAGCGAAGTGGTATGGCAAAATTGCACCTTCTAACTCACTGTATCCGGCTGCTCAAATACGGACTGGACAGTCCTACATGAACGCTTACAACAATGCGTCGCGTTTGGCTGTCTCGCAGAAACCAGCGCCGGTGCAGTTCTCGGCCTGGCTGAACGCAGCCTACGATCATCTCAGGGTTGGCGTTGATGCAATGTCGAAGGAGGTTCCGAACGATTCGGTGGCCAAGGATTTGCTTTGGAATAAATTTCAGTTATCGCAAGTTGCCCTTTGCCTGGGGCATGATGCCGAAGCATTGAAGCTGTTGTTGGATGAACCGAATGTCCTGATAGCGGCCGTTGCGATCTCGGATGGTGTGGGTGGATCCGAAAAGGATATCAGGAGTCGCCGAATTGCTCTCGAGTACCACGTCCGGAAGTTTCGAGCGTACATGGGACTGGGAAAAATCGAATTGGCTGACGAAACATTGTCGAAGTCGATTGCCGCGTTCGATGACAGCGAAATCACAGAAATGTTGAGCCAGCTTGAAGGCTATATGCAAAAGCTTCGCGAAAACGGTGAAATCGAAAGTCACCTGAGACTGAAGAAATCATTCGAGGCACTGCAGAAAAAACTTGCTTCTGCGGGCAAGTGATTGCGGCGAAGCGACCGAAACCCGTGTG
>CAIWEX010000405.1 GCA_903911795.1 uncultured Schlesneria sp. | reverse complement strand
CACTCGCTGGCGGATCTTGCGAGGAGGATGGGTGTGACGCGTGTCGTTCGGATTGCTCAATCGGCGTGCGTGACGGCTCCGATGGTGGTGGGATACCTCAAGCCGATGATCCTGCTCCCCGCCAGCGTTCTCACCGGGCTGACGCCGGATCAGCTGGAGTCGTTGCTTGCACATGAACTGGCTCATGTGCGGCGGCACGATTGGCTGGTCAACGCAATTCAGGTCGTGGTCGAAACGCTCCTGTTCTATCATCCTGCGGTCTGGTGGTTATCGCGACGGATTCGAGACGAGCGGGAACTGTGCTGCGACGACATTGCGCTGACCATTGTCGGCGACCGAGCAACGTATGGACGGATGCTGCTTGCGCTCGAAGAGTTGCGCCACACGAATCCGCGAGGAACTCTCGTGCCTCCCGCAACCATGGCGGCAACGGGCGGAAGCCTCGTCGCCCGCATTCGTCGGTTGATGCCTGTCCCTCGTGAAATGGAACGAACGCAGCGAGGCTGGCTTTCGGGAGCGGTGGCTCTTTTGATGCTGGCAGTGTCATGTGGAGTCTGGTTCGCCACCTATGCGACAGCCGAGAATGGCGATCTGGTCAGACAGGATGAGGCGACGAGTGATGATTCGACAGACGAGAATCGCGCAACGGAAGAACCGTCTGAGAATAAAGAGTCCAGCAACTCAGCGTCGATTCCGACAAGTGACCAGACGACAGTAGTGTCCGAAGCGAAGGTCGATCCGACAGCCGACGCGTTGCGTCATATCGCCGGGCAACGAGTTGGTCCAAAGGATTGGCCTCAATGGTGCGGATCGAATCACCGCAACAATACTCCTTCGGGAAGGAATATCCCGATCACGTGGGATCTTGAAACCGGTGAGAACGTACTTTGGAAAACTGAACATGGTCGCGGTAATCTCACAACCCCCGTCGTGGCAAATGGCAAAGTGTTCGTTGGTGGCAACAACTTACCTGCGTTGGTGAAGCGCTACCCGAGGAACGTCGATCTCGGTTGCCTGCGAGCCTATTCTGCGGAGACCGGAGAATTTCTCTGGCAGGCGAGTCATTCCAAGTTGTCGCTGGGAAACGGTGAAACGGATCGGTCGCGAGACTGGCCGATGATCGGCATCTGCTCGCCCCCGACGGTCGAGGGGACGCGGCTGTGGTATGTGTCGAATCGTTCCGAAGTTGTCTGCCTCGACACGGAAGGCTTTCGTGATGGCAAGAATGACGGTCCGATTGTCGATGAAACCGACCGCGATCCGACCGACGCCGACTTCATCTGGCGAACCGATCTCGTGAAGGACTTCGGCGTCGTGCCGCACTATGCGTCGGCCAGTACGGTGCTGTGCATCGGCGAGCGGTGTTTCGTCATCACGTCCAATGGAGTGGCGGAAGATCACCAGAAAGTTCTGAACCCTGAAGCACCGAGCTTCGTCTGCCTCGACAAAAACACGGGCAAAGTCTTGTGGACCGACAACTCGCCCGGCGGCAACATCCTCGCAGGCAGCTGGTCCAGTCCGTGCGCGTACGAGATCAATGGTGAAACGCAGATTGTCATGGCGGGTGGCGATGGCTGGCTGTACAGCTTCACACCGAAAGGTGACGACCAGGGCCATGCGAAGCTTCTTTGGAAATTCGACGCGAATCCGAAAGAGTCCCGCTTCCTGTTGAATCAGCGCAGCACTCGCAACTCCATTCTGGCAACGCCCGTCTTTTACGATGGACTCGTCTACGTCGGAGTTGGCGAGAATCCCGAGCACGGTGAAGGAGTGGGACGACTCTGGTGCATCGATCCGACCAAGCGAGGCGACGTCAGCCTGGAACTGGCCGTCGATGCCAACGATCAGCCGTTGCCGCCGCGACGGATACAGGTCGTCGACAGGGCGAAAGGCGAACGAGCGATTCCTAACCCGAACTCCGCCGCCGTCTGGTGCTACACGCACGACGTCGCACAGACGAAGAACGGAAAGCCAAAGTTTGAAGGAACGATGCATCGGACGCTCGGCAACGTCGCGATCAAGAACGGCTTGCTGTTCATTGCCGACTTCTGTGGACTGTTGCACTGCCTTGATGCGAAACAAACGACCGATGGTCAGCCCATTGTGTATTGGACGCACGATATGTTCGCATCCGTTTGGGGGACGCCACTGATCGTCGAAGACAAGGTTTACGTCTGCGACAACGATGGAGATGTCCTCATCTTCGCACTGTCCAAGACCAGGCAGCTGATCGCCGAACCGTCTTGCATCGCACCGATCGAAACGACCCCGATCGTGGCCAACGACACGCTGTACATCACAGCGCAAGACCACCTCATCGCGCTCCGGAAAAAGCAGCCCGCGGATCCGAATCCAAAACCCGCTGGAGTTGATCCGGCCGCGATGGAATCGGGTGACGCACAAATGCTGGCGTGGGCACTGGTTGTTGATGGAACGCTCGCCGATTCAGTGGTGAAGCTGAGCAGCAGCGAGCTTCCGCAACAGGGGGCGTATCGAGTGATCCGACTCGACGCGGCCACGCTCCGCCAAACGATGTTTGATCCGGCGGTGCAGGATCACGTCTATTCAGAGCTTCAACCTCCGCAGGCATTGCGGCTGTCGAGTCGTGCTGGTGACCGGCAGAACTTTCACTGGTCGCCGTTCTTTCAGATGAAACAAAACATCGGGTCTGTCAGCGGTCTGCTTGCCGCCGAATACGTTGTCTTCCCGGGAACGCCTTTCGATATTCAGTTCCAACATTCGTCCCTCAGTATCCATACGTTTGACGGATCGCCTCCGCCGAGTTACGAAGTCAACCAGAAGTCATTGAACTTTCGCGGAGACATGCCGATCGGCTCGGCGGTCGCATTCATCGCGAAGGCACAGTCGAAGACCGGCAAGCAGGATTTTCGCGAGGTCCTTGTTTTTGAGGCCGTTCCGAAACTGAGTGAACAGGCAGAGCGATTGTTTCGTGACGTGACGTGGTTCAAAGCGGGGCGTGCTCGCGAGCGCGAAACATTGCGACAGGCCGTTGAGTTCAACTCGCGGGCGACCAAGCTGCCAGATGAGCTTCCCTCCAAATGGACCAAACCGTTGCCGCATGGTGGTAGTGTTTCGCTGGTCGCGGTTGCTCGTCCGGCAACGCATCCGTTCTGCTGGTGGGATCCCGACGGAAAGCCGTGCGCGACGGATTGGTCTCTCCAGCAGCACGCCTTCGGTACGGGTGAACTGATTGCTCTCGTCTGCATCCGTGATCCAGACAGAACTGACTTTGAACGTCAGGGGGTTTCGTACATGGTGTCTGGTAGGAACCCACCGCTGCCGCTTTACAGACCTTGGAACGAGGCGGCTCCGAAGGACGGCAGAGACGATTCCGAGCTGTTCCTGTTCTCGGTCTTCAACACCGACGACGAGCAACGTCCGATGATCGGGATCAATTCGGGTGTCGGGCCGTGGAAGGAGCTTGGTAAACTGCCCTTGAACGAAGAGGTCACCTACGGCCGGGCTGATTACATCCTGGGTGGAATGAATCGTAAACCCGATCAGTCCGTCTACCGTTCGCTCGGACGACGCTATTTGCCCGACGAGGACATTCGACTCCGTTTGATCGACAAACAGGGGAAGTCGCATCCGTTTCACCCAAGTATGTTCCAAAGCAACGCCTCGGACACACGCGGCATTCCCTTCGGTTGGGATGGTTGGAGCACCTTTGAAAATCAACAGGTCAAGGAGAAAAACCTCGACCACATCGTGCTTGATGCTCGGGCTCGCCACTGGACGACCTTCTCTGGCTTTGCGACGGAGTTGAACAACAGCAACGGAAACGAGCCACCGAAGCTGACGATCGCGCCGCCTGTCGCACCTGTGCTTCACACGCTGTCTGGTCGTCTGGGAAGCCGGTTCAACGCGATTCTGCGAGCCAGGTACAGCAGCTTCCTCAACGATGATGATCGCGCCGCAATTGTGGACGATCTGAAGCGGTTCACCGAGCGACATCAACCCACGACACTGACCGCCGATCGAGCATCATTAATCGTGAACGGCCTGGACGACGTACTTCGACAAAACGTCGATTATCTTAGCTTCTTCCCGATGTATCAAACGCTGAAGTGGCGGTTGTGGATGGCTCTTCAGCAGCGAAATCTGTCCCCCGACGAACTGGCTCGGCGCGAAGAACAGCGGGAGGAATTTCGAAAGCTCATCCGTGCGATTCCCATCAAGGACTTCCACATCACGAGGACGCACGGACACGCAATCGGTCAACTGGAACAGTTGTTCGAACATCCCTGGCACGGATGGTTCCATGAACCGATGAGCGACGACCAGGTGATCCAATGGAAGCGTGATCAAAAGAACTGGTCGATCAACGACGTCAACACTGCCGCCTCGAACCACAACTTCATGGTGATGCAGGTCAAACAGTCGTCAATGAAAGACAATCCACATCTCGGTTCAGGAGCATTGCCGCTCGACGCCGAAGTGATCGCGAGCCTTCAGCCGGGGTTGCTAAAATACCAAATGCGTTACTCCAGCGCCGAAGTGTTTTATGGAACCCACGATCTCGTGTTCGATGAAGCTCCCAAACCGGACCGGCGAATTTTCGATTGGTCGAAGACGTTTGTCGACCTGCCGGAAACGGTGGCACCTGGTTTAAAGGCCGTTCAGAAATGGGCTGAGGAGAACAAGACAGGGCTTCTCGCGTATGAGTCGGCTCGACATGGCTTGTTCATGCTGCGGGGAGCGAAGCTGGGTTTGCTGCCGGTCGAAACGTGGCACGAAGCGGACCGGCTGAGCGATGACGAATTGTTCCGCATCGTTGGTGAACAGGCGAAAGATTCGATCCTGCTCGCCGATCACTATGGCCCGCGGCCGAAGGAGCGTGGTTACGGACCGACTCCGCCCGGCCCGCTGCTCGTTGTGGAGTCAACCTCCGGCGAACTCGGCGTTGTGCGTGTTAAGTCGATCTCAAACAGCGGCATCACGGCTCATCTTCGCGTTCGTCCCGGAGCGAAACGAAAGGTCGTTGCTCAAGCTGAGGTCAAGGCCATCACGGTTGGGATGACGCAATCTCAGGTCATCGCGATCAAAGGGAAGCACTATCGAGAGACCGTCGGTCAGCGGGCGGGTGAAGTAATTCACGTTTACGACGATATCGCCGTCTACTACGACATAACGATGAACGAGGTCACGTCGACGCTGATCGAAAAACCACTCAATCCGTCGTGGCAGGAGGCTCTCAAAAACATCGCCTATGCCGACGCCGACACTCGTCCGGCTGATGTCCCGGGATTGGAGCGTCCTCGCGAAACTCCGGGGCTTCCTTCACAAGGCCTCAGTCCCGCACGAGCCACCCAACCGCCAGCGGATCCGAAGGAAAAGGACTCAACGAAGAAAAAGGCGGCCAGGAAGGACGATGCCAAAGAGGTTCGGAAGCGGGCAGTGCGGGTTGTGGATGAGGATAAGCAACCGATCGTCGGTGCGAGAGTTCGCTATCAGTTTGAAAATGACAAAACAGTCTTCGCCAGCCTCAGCCAGTTCACAGGATTAGGGCTGAAGGCGGAGACTGACAAACAAGGCGAATTCTCGGAGGAGATTCCTGAGGGAGCCGAGCGTGTCATCATCACCGTCACTGCGGATGGATTTGGCGAGTTCAGTGAGACTCAGGGAGCCAGCGGCAGTACGGTCGTGACGTTGAAGCGTGGTCGCGTCGTCCATGTCCGTGCGGTCGATGGTGAAGGGAAGATTCTGAAACAGGCCGTGCCACTGTTGAACGAGCATCGCGTGTGGGGACGCGAGTTTGTGCCGCAGAACGATGGGACGCTCAAGTCGCCGTCAGTCTCGATGAACCGCAAGCTGATGCGCGTCGCGGCAGCTCAGGACGCCGGGCCGATGCTATTCAGCGAGCTGATCGACGTCTCGACGGCCAAGCCCGGCGAGGATGGAGTCCTGCAACGGACTCTCAAGCCGGGAACGCGCATCGAAGGGAAGCTCGATGATACCGTCCCGAGACCTGTCACCGAAGGTTATGTCGAATTGTGTCTCGTCGAGGCCGAGAACCATACGCTGGGTCGACCCGCCTGGATGTGGAACGACTTCACGCCAGTCAAACCGGACGGCACGTTCGTGTTTGAATCGGTCCCCGGTGGCGGGCACGCACAGATTCACGTGCTGGTGGACGGCTACATCTCGAAAAAGCCGACCGCTGAATCGCTGAAGGAGTACATGCTTGCTCACAAGCTGGCGGACGAGAAGGTGATCGCGCAACAGTTCGAACACTTTGATCACCGTGCCATGCGAGGACTCTTCGTCGCACTCAATCAACCCGTGGTGACGGTCACGGTCGCGTGCGAACCGACCGCATCGTGCGATTTCCTGGTACTTGATCCGTCCGGCAAACCAGTGCCGGATGTTGAGGTGCGGTTCAATCCGAATGGGGCGTTTACGTTTGGAAGGCTGTTCAATCCATTCAGCCTTTCCTATGAATCGTTACTCGTTGAAGAACTTCACAAGCATCAAACTGCCACCTGGAACTGGAACGCATCGCTACCGCACGGTCGTGAGGCAAAGCAGCAACGCGATTGGATGAACAAGTGGATTGATCGAGTCAGATCAGACGCCCAAGGCCGAGTGCGCGTTCGCAACCTTCCTGGTCGAGGTCGCGAGAGTTTTCATGTCGAAGCTAAGGAATACGCCCTCCCCATTTCACCCCTGTTGAACGAGAAGGACATTGCCAATCGACGCCTGGATGATGAACAGGACCGATACGCCGTTGTGGACTTGCTTCCCGGTGAGACGGTCGAGAAGACGATCTATCTCGAACGGAAGCAACCTGTCGTTGATCGCGAGTTCTCAGTGATCGAGGCAAACGGGAAGCCGCTCGAGAACGTCGAGCTGTCCGTCGCCGAGATGCGTGTCGGCGCAAAGGAATGGCAGACGTGGAGCACTCAGCGCTTCGGTGAACTTCCCAAAGGAGCTACCGACAAGTCGGGCCGCGTTGTGCTGCGAGTTCCCAGCAAGATCGACAAGAAGTCAGTCACGCAGTTGCGACTTGGCATCAACTTCGAATTCAAAGACGGCTTGTGGCTGCATCGGCAAGTGGTGGAAGTGCCACTCAAACCGGATGACGGTGTGATTGCGCTGCACCCGAATCCCGAAGCGGGTCGTGCCGGTCGAGCAGTCTACGGCAAGCTGGACGATCTACTCGCGAAGAGCAACCCGAAAGAATGGCTCGAAGTGATGATCAAGGGGCCGAACCTTGCCGTGTTGCGCAAGCTGCTCGCAGCATCCAAGATCAAACATCCTGAACCGGTCGAGCTGCTCGACGATGGCCGTCGAGGAAGCGATGAGAAAGGGAGCAAGGTGAAGGTCGTCAATACGGGTGACACAAAGTTCGCGATCGTGTTGGCGGGAGTCCGTCCCATGGGCGGGGCACTCGCCAATGAAAGCGATCCGAGCAAGCTTCCCGAATGCGCCTTCATCTTCGACATGGAAGGAACCTTCATCGCGGCGCTCGGCGGCAAGCTGGGAACAACGCGGTCGAACGATCCTGAAGACGTGGACATCGTCAACCTCGGCCCGAACGAAGACTGGTTCCTCCGCGTAAGAAAGTTCGAGAACAACGGCACGTTCGAGCATCAGACCGACTACTACCGCATCGCAAACCCGATCATTCCATCGCTCCGATACTTTCACTTCGCGAATTCAAACGGCTGGTCGAACGGCCCCGAGAAGATCACCCGCTGGGGGACACTCTATTTCGACTTCCCCAACTTGAAGGACAAGTTCGACAGCCCCGGATACAGTGACGATGGAGGTCCCGCGCAGACGGCCAATGGCGTGCTCGTCAATCGCCAACTCACTTGGGATGGAGACCGCAACCGTTTTGTCGGCGCGGCGGCTCAGTTCGGCAAGGGGAAGGGGCTGTACGAAGTCGATCTGAACTGGTCCAAGGAATTCGAAGCGACCGATCCGAAGCCCAACCAACTCTTCGTCACTGGCGGCGAGCGGGAGTACGACCACTGGCACAGTTGGCACACCGTCGTTCCCGACAAGCATGAGATGCTGCTGACGATCACGATCCCTCAGGCAGAGGGCGAGCCGAAAGTCATTGAAAAGAAGCTCGCTTCAGGTAAGCGGCACATTCAAGTGCAGTTGAAGCCTATCAAAGACAACACCTCCGCCCGCCTGGAACTTCGTCTCGACAGTGAGAAGCCTGAAGTGAGCGAACTTCCAATCCAACTCGGCGATCGCCCGGACAAGCATCCGCCGATCACACAACTCCTCAACCCCGGCGGCTCCGCGCGGCTGCTCGAAGGCCCGTTAAAGTCTTCGACGAAGGCATTGATCGTAGAAATCAGACTGCGATCGACCGGGCCTGCGGCAACCAACGATGCGCTGAAGGATTGATTCGACTGGCAATATCCGGGTCAAGCCGTCGGGGTAGCATTTTTCAAAGCGATCTCTGCCCCCCCCGACCTCTCCTCCCGTCGCTGCGGGCGACAAACGAATTCGTGTTCGATCATTGATTCCGTCCAACGCATTGTAGAAGGAATTGCAGAAGTTAACGCAGAGACGCAAAGTCGCAGGAGCGTAGATAAAACGAAGGCGAGTATTTCCTTTGCGGCCCTGCGACTTTGCGTCTCGGCGTTAAATTCTTTTCCTGCTGCCAATCGTCGGAACTGGGGATCCGCGTCCCGTGCTCCGCACACCGACGCGTGTATTTAACGCCTCAGTCCGTCCCCTGTAGCATCCGACGACGCTTTGCCGCCTCCTCGAACTCCCCTGCCATTCGAAAGCGAAAGATTCCTCGATCTCCACATTTCGGGAAAGCTCCGTTGTTCGGTAAGATTCCAACTGCCAATCGCCTTATCAACTGCTTGGCAGCGGACGAGACGAAGCCCTATCCGTTTGCCCAATCCTGCAGTCAGCGGTCTTCTTAACCTGCGAGGGTGCAAATAAAAGGGCGAAGGGTTGTCGCTGCATCCCTATGAATTTGGCGACAACGAATGAGCGATTTGGGAGAGGCATCGAGACATGCTGAGCTGCTTTAGATTGGTTCATGAGTTCGTTGGCCGAATTATCGGATTCAGTGGAGGACGATTGCTAGTGATTGGCTCGCTGGTGCTGCCTGTGTGCCCCACATTGGCGACGCAGGGAGCGGAAGGGTTTCTGCGCAAGCACTGCGCGGAGTGTCATGGGAAAGAGCAGCCAGAGGGGGGCTTGGATCTTGTCCGAGTTTCAACAGATATCAATGACACGAAGCAGGTGCCGATCTGGATTCGCATTCATGATCGGGTGGCCAAGCGAGAGATGCCGCCGCGCGAGGCCGCTCAGCCGACGGAGACAGAACGCACAGACTTCTTGAAGACATTGCATGACCGTTTGCATGCAGCGGCGCTGGCCAGACAGCAAAGCGACGGACGCGTGCTGCTACGACGGATGAATCGCCGCGAGTACGAAACGACGTTGCATGATCTGCTGGGAATCGCCGAACCGTTGCAGCGACTGTTGCCCGAAGACAATGCAGTGCATGGCTTCGATACGGTGAGTCGCGGACTGGAGACTTCAGCGACGCATCTACTCCGGTACCAGCAAGCAGCGGATGTGGCAATCACTGCTGCTCTACCGCGCGCACCGGTTGTGTCCACCGTAAGGCGTTGGACGGGTCGCGAATACCTGGCAGGTCGGCTGCCGGTTCATCGTACTGGCATCGATCCATTCGTCCGAGTGGAAGGCGAGGCATTGGTCTTGCACGCTCGCTTGTACGGCGACAACAGCATGCAAGCACCACATCCACCGGTGCCGGGCCGATATCGCATTCGAGCCTCCGTCCGTTCCCTCAATATAAATGGCAAACCTCTGTCCGTGCTGATCGGCAAGCGGGTCGATCGCTTTCAGACAGAAAAACTGATGCACATCGTCGATATTCAGAATCTGCAACCGAGCGACACACGAGTACTCGAAGTCGAGACTGACCTGGGGTATTCGCAGGGCAACCAGTTCATCTTCTTCGAAGGACTGGACTTGCCATGGTTCGAAGACTTCGAAAAACAACGTGGCGATCAAGGCAAGAAGCCGCTCCCGAGCGACTTCGTCGGACCGGGGTTGGCGATCGATTGGGCTGAGTTGGAAGGACCGCTCGATGCTGAACTGGGAACTCGGCGGATGTTCGACGACCTACCTCGGCTGCCGAACATGCCGGAAGGAAGAAAACTTCCAGACAACTGGAAGTCGTGGCCAAGCAACGGCGGCGAGTTCCAGAACTACCCGCTTGTGGCTAAATCTGAGAATCCCTCTGCTGATGCCAACCGGCTGATTCGAGCCTTCTTGCCGTTGGCGTTTCGTCGTCCGGTCACTGAAGCGCAGGGAGCTCATTATTCGAAGATCGTACAGGATCAACTGGCCGCTGGCGAGCCGTTCGATGATGCCATGCGAACCGGCTACAAGGCGATACTCAGTTCGCCGTGGTTTCTGTATTACGTCGAGCAACCCGGCAAGCTGGATGACTTCGCCGTCGCTGCTCGGCTAGCGCGATTCTTGTGGAACTCGATGCCAGACGCAGAACTCTCCGCCGTCGCTGCGAGTGGCACGCTCACTCAACCCGCCGTGCTCCGAGCACAGACCGAGCGGATGCTGAAAGATCCGAAGACCGAGCGGTTCGCTCGCAGTTTCATCGACCAGTGGCTGGACCTCGGCAAGTTTCTCGACATGAAGCCGGACGAGATCTACGTGGAATACGACGACATGCTCGCCTGGTCGATGCCGTTGGAAACGCGCCGGTTCTTTCACGAAGTCTTAGCCAACGATCTACCCACTTCGTCGTTCGTGCAGACCGATTGGACGTTTTTGAATTCACGCTTGGCGAAGCACTACGGGATTCCCGACATCGGCGGATTGGAACTGCGTAAGGTCGCGTTGCCGCCGGATGCGCATCGCGGCGGAGTGATCACGCACGGCAGCATTCTGAAGCTGACGACGAACAGCAGTTATACCTCGCCGGTCAAACGCGGCACGTGGATCTTGGAACGCATCATCGGCAAGCCGCCGTCACCACCACCGCCCAACGTAAAGGCCGTCGAACCCGACATCCGCGGAGCGACGACCATTCGCGAGCAGCTCGACAAGCACAAGAACGTCGCCGTCTGCGCGTCGTGTCACGTTCACATCGACCCACCCGGTTTCGCGCTGGAAAACTTCGATATCGTCGGTGGTTGGCGCGATCGTTACCGCGTGAAACAAGGCGGCGAGAAGGGCACGGACTACGTCGAACTCGTTCATTTCCCCAGTCGCAAGGCGTGGTTCGCGAAAACCGTGCAGGCCGATGGCACAACTGGCGATGACATTGGCCGACATGCAGAAGCAGACGAACGACTGGATCAGCAGTCAAAACAAATGGCTGGCCCTGATGCATCTGGCTCTGCAAACGGACTCAACGCGAGTCATCGTGCTGGGTACCAACGAACACAATTTGGCGAACGTTCCCGATCTTCAGATTCAACATCACGACGCGTCGCATCACGGCAAAGACCCAGCGAAGATCGAACAGTTGTCGCGATACGAAGACCACGAGTTCGCAACGTTCAGCCAGTTCCTTGGCAAGCTCGCGGAGACGCGAGAGAACGGCTCAACGCTGCTCGACCACACGCAAGTGCTCTTCACGAGTAACCTGGGTGATGCCTCGGCTCACAGTTCCAGCAACCTGCCGGTGCTGCTGGCTGGCGGTGGCTACAAACATCAGGGCCACGTCGCTTTCGACACCGAGAAGAACAAACCGCTCTGCAACTTGTATGTCCGCATGCTGCAACAAATGGGCGTCGAGACCGATAAGTTTGGCTCCAGCGATGGAGTGATTGGCGAAATCAGTTGATCAGCGACACTGCTAACGGATGCTCTAGTGCG
Organism: uncultured Schlesneria sp.; assembly: GCA_903911795.1. Classification (GTDB taxonomy): domain Bacteria; phylum Planctomycetota; class Planctomycetia; order Planctomycetales; family Planctomycetaceae; genus Schlesneria. Next base: position 2,590 of record CAIWEX010000405.1, on the reverse strand, counting down.
GGTCGCACTTCCGTGTCGCGTCGAAACATGGGTTAGACGCTGCAGTTTGATGCCCGCGGGACGCCACACTTAAACGGGATGCGAAGCACCGTGGACTCGGGGAAGGTTGCTCATGGATTACTGATAACTGGCCGATTACTTCTTACTCGATGAGGATATCGGGAGGATGAGCCGCGATAACGCATCCAGGCGGTGATGTACTTGTTCGGTCGCGATGGCGGTTTGACTGCTGAAGATCCCTTCGGCGGTGTTGGGATTGCGGTCGTGGAGCGGGAAGAGCGAACCGCAGATGTCGACTCGCAGTTGGTGACCTTTGACGATTGTCGCGGCACACGGGCCCAGATCAACGGTAATCTCGTAAACCTGACCGGGCTTCATCAATTCCGGCTTGAGCAGCGAGTTGCGATAGCGACCTCGCAGAATTCCTGTGGCGAGGTTCTGAGCAAATCCGTCGGGGCGAACATCGACCAACTTTACGGCCCAGTCGGCGTCGGGTGTGTCGGTGCTGACGTGTAGTTTTGCTTCCACATTGCCAGCGAAGGTGAGTGATTCGGCGAGCGGACCAGTACTGTAGACGAGCACGTCGCTACGGTCTTCGAGCGCGGTTTGATCGACCGGTCCCCACACGGCGGCTTTGATCGGTCGCGTCGCCGTGACCGGGCAAGCAGGCACCGGATTCGCGGGATCTGCGCGGAAGGTATCGGCGGGCTGCTCCGTCGTCGGAGCTTCACGCGAAAGCCGACCGGTTCCTTTGCGCGTGTTGGCCTTGCCGTCGGAGTGAAGGAAGAACGATGTCGGGATGACACCTTCCGGCGGCCACTGCTGCGCATCGCGCCACACATTATCTCCCATCGAGAAATATCGCACCGGCGGAAACGGCTTCGCCTGTGCGGCAGCGTCTTGCTTCAGGTGACGATCAAACCAATCGAACTGAATCGCCGCGATGTCGAGCGCCGCCTCGGTGCCAAAGTCGACTTCCGCCACCTGCGACTTCCCGATCGTGCCATGATCCCAGGGTCCGAGCACCAGTCGCTGTTGCCGGCGCGTCTGCGGATCACGGGCTTGCTTCTGCATGATTACGAAATTGTCGACGGACTCGCGCGAGAAGAAATCGTAGTAGCCCACGACATGCAGCGTCGGAAGTTGCAAGTCGGGCAACCGCGACGTCAGATCGAGCCGCGTCCAAAAACCATTCGGCTCGGGATGAGTGAGATACGCATCCAGCCACGGCATTGGCCAACCGATCGCTTCGTCGATATCACTGAGCGGCAGACGCATCAAAGCGTCATTCATGTCGGCTGGTTTCACTCCCTCGGGCTTCGGCGTGTTGCCTGCGATCCACCCAGAGATCAGCGCGAGCCGCACTGAGCCGCCCAAATACAGGTTCCTGTAAAAACTACTCCACGTGGCTTGCGGAGCAATGACGGCGAGCCCCGGCGGATTCTCCACTGCCGCCTGCCACTGCACGGCTCCAACATAGGAACCCCCGACCATGCCGACTCGCCCGTTGCACCACGACTGCCGCGTAATCCATTCGATAGTGTCATAGCCATCCTGACCCTCGTTGTTGTACGGAGCCAATGCACCTTCCGACGCTCGCGTGCCGCGACAATCCTGCGCCACAAACACATATCCCGCTTTCACCCAACGTTCGCCGATTCCCTGCTGCTTCGTGCGATCGTACGGCGTGCGTATGAGGACGACCGGAGCCGGTTTTCCAGCGTCATCGCGATACACATCGGTCGCAAGTTTAGTACCGTCACGCATCGTGACGCTGACCGTCTCCGTTTTAACCTCGGCCTTGGCCTCAGCCAACACCACGTTGCAGATCACCAAAGCGACGAGCAGAACAAGTTTGGTTTTCATCGGGAATCCTTAAGTTCAGGAGCAACTCCGCAAGGCTGAGATTAGTAGGGTGAGAGAAGGTCGCCCTTCGAGCGCCGGCTCACCATCATTCGTTTCGTCGTGGTGGGCCGGCGGTTGCGAAGTCAGCGGCAGGAGTGGATGTTGTGTTCATCGACTCCAGCGGGAAGAAGGGCAGTGAGGACTGTGAGAAATTGTTTCATCGTCGTGTTGTGCGCCAGTTTCGTGTGTAACGTCTCGCTGAACGCGGGGGATCTGCCTGTTCAATCTCTTGTGATCGACTTAATCGGCCGGGTCGAGCACCAACAAATGCACGCTGCGAACGTAGTCTTTGACATTGACGCGATACGCTTGCATGTGCGGCGAAACAGAGTGTGCCTTGAGTGCGGCGAGGTCTTCCCACTTCTCCACGACGACAATCTTGTCGGGACCGACCTTGGCTTGATTGGACAGGTCAGTTTGTGCGTCCAGAGCAGGGCCGTATTCGATGCAGCCCTTCTCGGCGCGGACGTCGGAAATGATTTTCCGGAACTCGATCAGGTATGTTTCGCGCGTGCCTGGTGCGAGTTCAATGGTAGCGATGACGTGGATCATTTTTTCTCTTTTCGAAAAGAAACTATTTCAGCGGCGGACCGTTAAGCGACCGGTTACCGCGCGACCGGTTACCGCGCGACCGGTTACCGCGCGACCGGTTACCGCGCGACCGGTTACCGCGCGACCGCCCGTT
>CAIWEX010000404.1 GCA_903911795.1 uncultured Schlesneria sp. | reverse complement strand
GCAAGGCCGCTCTCACTCGGGAACTCCCGCCCGCTTTTCTCACGCTGCGGGGCCGTTTCCGGGTTTTAAAACCGTGACTGGTTAATGACTATGGTGTATCGATACTGACTCCCACAATCTCTCCTGAGGCACCCGTGACATAGGTCCCTGTAAGTGTGATCGTATTTGTCCGTCCAATTTGAAAGTTATTGATGATCGTCGGGATTGGGAACGTCTTCACGACGCCACCGACGGAAGCCACGATTGTTCCCTTGATCGGAAAGCGATCACCAGGATCCGATAGACTGCTGACGCTGACCGGTCCAACGGTACCTCCCAATGGCAACAGATTGCCCTTGTAAACGTAAACAACTGGACCAGCAGTCGCAATGACGGACAAAATCGTCACGTTCGTCGTTTGATTGGTCAGGACCACCCGTGAGGTGATTACCTTTTTACAACCGGTAAAACTGAGCGCAATTGCCATAACACTCGCACACATCATCATACGTCGACTACGAAACATCAGAGCCCCCTTTGGACCATTTACTTCGACCGATCGGGTTGGAAACGCTTCCAACCGCGACATCTCAAGCGATCACTCCGCTCAAGCACGCCATTTCATGGCGAAAAAAAAGCCGACGCGACAAAACACCAGTGGGCGTTTCATCGCGTCGGCTTAATTAATAACGGGCCACCCGACGGGTTGCCTTTTATCTATTCATCCGTGTTTTCGATACAGGATTGTCGTTTCTCCTGAGCTTGACGGCGTGCATCGTACGCAGTGCACCTGCAATTGCAATCGGAATTCTATTTTACTTTCGTAAATATCTTTTTTTAAAAGTCATCCGAGTTTCGAAGAAATTCATTAATTACCGTGTTCTTGATTGCGCTTGAGGCATCTCCGGGGGAACTGCGAGATTGATCCTGATGACACTTGGATACTCGTCCCCCTACCGCCGCTTGCGAGGCTTCTTAGGCTCGTAGACTGATTTGGGCTCTTTTGTAAAAACCTCTCCTTCGTCCGATTTGCGACGCGAGGGAGCCAGTTTGAGTTCGAGATTGCGGTTGACGAGGTCGACTTCGGCGACGATGACTCGGACGGTTCCACCCAAACGGAATACGCGGCCTCGCTTCCGTCCGACCAGCGTCCGGGCTCGATCATCGTAGTCGTACTGGTCGTCGGGAAGAGTGCTGATGTGTACCAGGCCTTCTGCAGGGAGCTGGATCCCCTGACAGAACAGGCCGAACTTTTCGACCCCTGTGATCGTCGCTTCCATCTCTTCTCCAATCCGATCCGACAGGTACTCGAGCATCTTCAGTTTGATCAGCTCCTTCTCGGCATCGGCAGCCCGGCGTTCTGTCATCGAACACCATTTACCCAGCGACACCAGGTCCGCTGGCAATGGTGCTGGTGCATCACCTCGCTTTTCTGTTCGGTGACCGTCCGAAGAGGCTGCTGCTGCTGCTTTCTTTGGCTTGTGTTTCCCATGCACTTCTTCGGCACGAATGACTTCGTCCAGCAGTCGATGAACGGTTAAATCGGGATACCGCCGGATCGGGCTGGTGAAGTGGCAATAGTTCTTTTCCGACAGTGCGTAATGGCCGATGTCTGGATCTGGATTGTATTCAGCACGCTTCGTACTGCGCAGAACCGCGTAACTGACGGAGTATTCGTGGGCCGTCCCGTGCACTTCCTTAAGTAGCTTCTGCAAGTCGCCTCGGCCAGGCATTGCGCGGATCTTGTGACCGAGTGACCCGACGAATTCACTGAGACCGCGGAGTTTCCTTTCATCGGGCGGGGCATGTGTCCGTCGCAGAAAGCTGACTCCACAATCGGACAGCTTCGTAGCGACAGCAACGTTGGCCGCCAACATGAACTCTTCAATGATCTGATGGCTTTCGTCGTGTGAGGCCAGATGGGCTCCGGTAACTTTTCCATCCGGGTCCATGTCGATCTTTACTTCGGGCAACGCCAGATCAAGAGCCCCGCGCTGGAACCGGCGACCACGCAAGATCATCGCCAACTCGTGCATCCGCTGCAGCAGTTTCAACACGTGCGGTGCAACCGGCTGTTCGTTCGCCGCTGGCGGTTCCTGTGCCGACTTCAAGAGTGGCATCACCTGTTCGTAGGCAAACCGCTGAGTCACTCGGATCGCGGAATTCGCGAATTCATAGTGGAGCGGTATTCCTTCCGGGCTGAAGGTGATGAACGCCGATTTTGTGAATCGGATGCGTCCCCGCTGCAGACTCGCCAACGCGTTTGAAATGACTTCGGGGAGCATCGGCAGGACTTTGTCGGGAAGGTACACGCTGGTCCCGCGCTGGCGTGCTTCCTTGTCGAGCAACGTCCCCAACCGAACAAAATGTGCCACGTCAGCGATATGGACGCCCAGACGCCAATTTCCGCCATCTTCACGTGTCAACGAAATTGCGTCGTCAAAGTCACGCGCATCAACGGGATCGATCGTGATGATGGTCTCGCCCGTCAGATCGAGTCGATTGGCAGGAACCCCCGAAGCGTGACCCTCTTTCGGCGATACGGTCGCATCACCTGTGGCATCGGGTTCGTTGACCTCATCTGGTACTTCGATCGCAAACTGCTGAGCCTGGATTCTCGCTTCGGCCAGCACACCGGCTGGAAACTCATCCGGCAGAGCGAATTCATGGATGATCGTTAGCAGATCGACACCGGGTGTCCCTCGTGGTCCCAAGACCTTCGTGATGACTGCTTCACCGGCATCGGTCCGGCTGGGGAACCGCAGGATCTCAACGACGACCTGATCATCGGGGCGAGCTCCCTTAGCGCCCGGGTCACCGACTGAAATCGCCGATTCAAACTGCCCGCCATCAACGCGGACGAATCCCCTGTTCCGCTTTTCGAAATATGTTCCGACGAACGTGGTCGAAGCCCGTTGCAGGACTTCGAGAACTCGCCCACACCGCTTGCCCCGCATCCGCTTCTTGAGCAACTGGACCTGAACTTCATCCCCCGTGAAGGCATCCTTCAGGTCTTCCGGAGCGACGTAGAGCGATTCGTCGACGTCCAGTTGAGTGGCATCGTGCGGTCGAAAATATCCGGCCCCCGCACTCGTCCGCTTGATGGTTCCGGTGAGCAGACTGGCGTCGGCCTTCATCCGCAACAGCTTGTTTTTGCCGATCGTCAGCCGGCCCGCTTCCAGCAACTGCTCGATCGCCGCTTTGAATTTCGGGAAGTCTCGTTTGCCGAGTCCCAATTCACGAGCCAACTCTTTCGGCCGGATCGACTTGATGCCGGGCTGAGAGAAAAAAGCAACAATTTGACTGGCGATGTCTTGCATGATGGACTCGAAAAAGAGGTCGGTCTCATCACACAATGATCGGTTGCCGCGCGGATTCCCACTGCTGAGTTGTTTTTTGCGGGAATTTGTTTCGTCAAACACCGGAAAACGCCGTCTCACTGGGTTGGTCGAGATCGGCATTGTTCCGTCCCCAGAGGGCAATACCGTTTACTTCACCCTTACATATTTGTGCAATTGACGACCGTTGTTCGCCGCCGTTGAAAAGCTGTCGGGACGATTTCCGCTGTTCATCGTCACGCAGACTGTCAGTGCATCGCCATCGACATCGTAGATTCCGTGAGCGGTTCCTTGCCATTCAGAGAAGTCGATCGCATTGCCGCCCGCATTCTGTACAAAGAGAAAAGTACCTCTTCCTCCTCCGATCACTCGCCCATCGGTCAGAGTCTGATACCGATGAAAGCGGCGTCCCGAGATCTTGAGCGTTGCCACATATGCGATACTGGGCTGCGCATTCACAGGGCCACCATACAAAATTCCCGTCAGCCCCGCAGAACCAACGCTCACTCCGCGCCGACGCAACCGTTCCGCCAGTCGAGCACGCGATCGTTGTAACCAGGCACCGACGGTAGGAATGCTCGATCCGACCGCTACTGCAATTTCGGCGAGCGATTAATTCTCCAGGTGAAACAGCACAAATGGGACACGCCACTTGTCCGGCAACTCATTCACTTCCTCATCGAGTATCTTATGTAATTCTGCCAATAGCATTTCGTCGGCGGGTTCACGTGACATGGTCTTCGAATCTAAACCGGCGTGCTGTTCATGTCTGGTCCGGCTCAATCGAGATCGAACGACATTGCAGCAGACATTGCAGGCGGTCCGATGCAGCCAGGCTGAGACGGCCGCCCCGTCCTTGATCTGACCGGCCTTCTGCCACAACAGAACAAATACTGCCTGCGCCGCATCTTCAGCGTCGCTGCTCTGAAGTATGCGGCGGCAAACACCAAGAACCATCGGCGAGTAGCGCTGGACGAGTGCTTCGAAAACTTCAGGGGACTTCGTCGTTTCGAAGTCTGCCAGCAACGAATCTTTGACGGGTGAAGCTGGGGACAGGGACATGATTGCGTTTCTCGAAGGTCAGGAATCCAAATGGGAGCGGATTCCCCCCTTCAAAAGATGTGTTCAGAACATGGAGATTATGCATTCAGATTTGCAAAAATGAGAGCATCAACCGTAACGCAATAAACACCCAAGAGTTACGCATTGTGCCGAGGTAATCGCAATCCTCTCCGCAAAACAATTCTAAACCGAATAATCAGAATAACCGATAAAGACGGAGCAAGCGGAAATCTCTCCCTTCTGTTGTGTTGACTGGACAACCAGAGGCACATCGAGGCTCGGATGAGCATCACGGAGGTGCACGAACGAGTTCGATGGTCTCATTTTTCCAGTGATTCAAGCAACTTTATATTGAGGGAGGGTCAACCTGCCATGCGCTCAATCCGGGTGAAACTCCCGTTGCTGCTTCTCGCGAACACAATTCTCGCGTTGGCCTCGCCACTTTTTGCCGGGGATGCGATTCCTGAACCCATCACTGGTTCACGTCAATCGCGTGACCCCTCAGCGCCGGATGTTGACGGTGCTGGATTTCTGGAACCGGAAGAAACGTCGCCAGACGTTGTCCCGATCAACTATGCGGTGGGCGAACCCAACGAAGCTTTGCCCCCTGCGCCGGCCGGTGACAATCTCGTTGCTGATCTGATCAAGCGATTGAACAACGTCGAAGATCAGTTGAAAAAGCGGGACGCAGCCGACAAGAAAACGGCCGATGCTGCAGCCCGGAAATTTACGGTCAGACCGTTCGGACGTGTCCACATTGATGCGGTGTCGTTCCGTCAGGACTCGGATAATCGCGCAACTGTCGGTCCCGCTCTGAGTGGCATTGATTTCCGGCGTGCCCGATTCGGATTGGAAGGGGAAGGATTCGACACGTTCTTTTATCGATTCGACGTCGACTTCGCGTCGCTCGATTCCAACTCAAATAACACCCTTTCCTCGAACAAGCGTCCAGTCGTCGTGGATGCCTATTTCGACACGATGAACTTGCCGGTAGTTGGTAATGTTCGAGTTGGACGGTTTCGTGAACCTTTCGGTCTTGATCGCCTCGACAGCACTCACGATCTGCCGTTTCTCGAACGTGCAATTTCCACAAACGCACTCGTCCCATTTCGTAACATCGGCGTGATGGGATTCGATTGTAATGACAGTGAAACTCGCACCTGGTCATACGGGGTCTTCACCGAAAACTCCAACGCTTACGGCGAAGAACTGCCACTCAGCGGGGGGATTGCATTCACCGGTCGCACAACCTGGCTTCCGTACTACGATGAACTTGCCGAGGGGCGATATCTGGCACATCTGGGAGCATCGTACAGCTATCGCGTTGCGACCAATCATCTTGCCCGTTTTGGGACAACCCCGGAAGTGGTCATCAAGCAGGACACACCAATTACGCTGCTGCAGACACCCCGCTTCGTTAACACTCCGATCATCAACATGCTCGACTATCACGTTGCTGGGGTCGAAGCGTTGACAACGATGGGATCGCTTTCAATCCAGGCGGAATATCAATTCGTCAGCGGTAATCAGATCAACAATCCCAATCTGTTTTTCCATGGGGGATATGTCGAAGCGATGTATTTCCTGACAGGCGAAAATCGCAATTACAATCGCAAACTGGGGATTCACCAGGCCGTTCAACTTCACAATAACTTCTTCCGGGTTAAGACGGACGAAGGTATTCAAACCGGTTGGGGAGCCTGGGAGGCGACGGCGCGTGTTTCGACCCTGGATCTGAACAGTCAAAATATCAATGGTGGACGATTGACCGACATGACTGTTGGAATGAACTGGTATTACACCACGCGGTCTCGAGTGATGTTTAACTACATCCATGCTTTTCTCGACGCCAAGGGTTTGAACAAAACCGCTACCAATAGCGGCGCCGATATTTTTGCCGTGCGTTACCAGTGGTCCTTCTGAAATCTCGCGTTTACCCGAGTGATAACCATGCGAATCGCAACCGTTCGTATTTTGATAGCCTGCCTGATTTTCTGCACGACGCTTCCCTGTATCGCAGGGTGGTTTTCACGTAGCTGTTCAAAATGCGGCTGTGGGGAACTTGAAAAAGTCTGTCGTGTCGTCCCCGATGTCAAAAAGGTGACAGAAACCAAATTCGTCGTGGATTGCGAAGACATTTGCCTGCCAGGCAAATCGTGTACGGAAGAACGAATGGTCAGCGATACCTGCGTCGCAGGTGGCCAGCGCTGCGAAAAGGTCAGTGTTCCCACATGCGACCGCATCGTGACCAAAAAGAAACTCAAAAAAGGTCACCACCACCGTCGACAAACCGGGCTGGAAATGCGTTGTGGACACCATTTGCAGCCAATGCGGTCACAATTGCGGCACCGCCAACTGCGGAAAATAGCCGTCTCGAATGCGTTGCTACCGCTGCACTTCCGTCAGATTGCCACCACCTGAGCCTGTACGCAAATCTGACGAAAGTACCGCCTGCCCCATCGCGTTGAGCGGTGGCGGACTCGCAGGCAAGACCAGCCGTATATCAGCAAACACAATTGCGTTCCTCACCGACTTTGCTTCTCTCGAAATCCTTGCGATACTGGGCTGCGTTAGTTTCTCACTTTACACAGTGAAAATTGTCTCAACCCGATATTTGCAAGGATCAATCAGATGAAGCGTGCTGCAGCGGTCACTCTCAAGGGAAATCCAGTCGATCTGAAGGGGCGGGCGTTGAAGGTTGGGGATGATGCCCCGGAATTCAAATTGCAGGATAATTCGCTCGCCGATATCACCCTGGCATCCAGCGCAGGCAAAATCCGGATCATCGCGACGATTCCGTCGCTCGATACCAGCGTCTGTGCTCTCGAAACCAAGCGGTTCAACGACGAAGCCAAGAATCTGCCCAATGTCGAAGTGTTGGTTGTCAGCATGGACCTGCCATTCGGAGCCAAACGCTGGTGCGGAGCCGAAGGGGTCGAAACCATCAAGACACTCAGCGCTCACCGCTGCACCGATTTTGGCAACGACTATGGAGTCCTGATCTCTGGCGGCCCTCTGGATCGCTGCCTGGCACGAGCCATCTTCGTTGTCGATGGAGCAGGAAAAGTAACTCACGTCGAATACGTCAGCGAAATCTCGCAGCACCCCAACTACGAAGCCGCGCTCGCCGCCGCCAAGTAAGTTGTTGAATCATTCTGACAGGATTCGATGTCCCGCCGAGTTTGACTCGGCGGGGTCGTTCGTGCAGGCCAGATAGTCGTGGTTCGCTCCGCGAACCAACGCTTTTTGGTTGACAATCGCCTGACGGCGAGGTGCATGGGTT
>CAIWEX010000403.1 GCA_903911795.1 uncultured Schlesneria sp. | reverse complement strand
CAGCACTGGCAGCACTGGCACGATCGACGCGGCCGAAGTTCTCAACATCGTGCTGATCTATGCGGATGAGAAGTAATAGACGTACTGCCTGAGTGCCGAAAATCGACGCGAGATTCACGAGAAACAGGTACATTTTCGTATTTCACGAATCACGGCGAATCGAGCACAATTCGTTCGAATTCAGGGTGATTTACTACATTTTGCATCTCCAGCCGGCAAGCCGGGTATCGCCTCTCTCCAATCGCCGGTGTTCGTCTTGAAGCTGACCGCGGCACGTCGCAATCGGCGATGGACTACCGCAATCATTTAGCGACAGTGATTGGAATACATTCAACGGCCGCGCTACCGCCCCTGGTTCGGCCAATGAACGTCTCCGATGGTGCAAATGCATCTGAATCGCGAGCGATTTCAAGTGGCAAAACACTGACCACATGATCTGGATCTGGGCAATTGTCCGCCGCACAGCCATTCGAACGCAAAACAGATTGCTTCGAGGTCTTGTCAATCACCGCGAATTCCTCCGCGGTTTCTTGATTCTCAACGGAATTCTGCGGGAAATTCGCGATTGGTCGAGGATTGGAACGGCGGTTGCCAAGTTACGCCCTGCCGTTGCAGCACTCCGTGCCACGCGTGCCATGGTCGGTAAACGAAGAAGCCTCAGTTTCATTGGATACTCATCAGGAATTCGACGGATGAATGCCGGTACTACATCAAGCGACATCCAAATTGAATGCCAGAGTTCGGAAGCGTTTACTCGATGGCTGGTGGAACTGCCGGGGACGCTGGCTGTCACGACGTACCAAGCTGGAAAACTGGCCCTATTGGGCTGGCGTGACAAACAACCCGCGCTGCTGATGAGGCAGTTCGAAAAGCCAATGGGTCTCGCTGTCGGGCCTGGGAAGCTAGCTCTGGCAACGCGGCACGAGATCACGTTGTTCGCGAACGCTCCGCTGTTGGCGCACGATTTCATGCCTGAGGAACCAGGCCGTTATGACGCGCTGTACCTGCCGCGGGCGTCCTACTACACCGGCGATGTCAACGTTCACGACGTCGCGTTTGCAGACGATGGGCTCTGGTACGTGAATTCGCGATTCAGTTGCTTGTCGGGTCTCAGCAAAGACTTCTCATTCGTGCCTCGGTGGCAGCCGCCGTTCATTTCCGAACTGGTCCCCGAAGATCGTTGCCATTTGAACGGTCTGGCGGTCGTGGATGGCAAGCCGAAATACGTTACGGCGCTGGGCGAAACTGACACGGTGGGGGGATGGCGTGACAACAAGGCCTCAGGTGGCGTCATGATGGATATCCAGTCCAACAGCATCCTGCTGCGCGGGTTGTCGATGCCGCACTCGCCTCGCTGGCATCAGGGACGCCTGTGCCTGCTGAATTCCGGGGCGGGAGAATTGCTACGCTACGATCCGATTCAGGGGCAGGCGCATGTGATCTGCACCTTGCCGGCCTATCTGCGCGGCCTGTGCTTGATTGGACGATATGCGGTGATCGGCATGTGCCAGATCCGCGAAAGGCACATTTTCGGCGGCCTGCCGGTACAGCAACGATTCGACAAGCTGGTGTGCGGCCTGGCGGTGGTGGATCTGCAGACGCGCGCTGATTGGGACGTTCGAATTCACTTCTGGGTGTACCGAGCTTTACGACATCCAATTCCTGCCAGGCGTTCGCTGCCCGAATCTGCTGAACTGCGATGACCGTGCCGCGCGACAAGCATTCACCGCACCGGCATTTTCGTACTGGCTCCGGCCCGAGAATGTCGTTCACGAAGTTCAAGTCTCATCAACTTGCGGCGTTGGCAGTCAGCCGTCCGTCGCCTTGGCACAAACCTCCTGAAGGAAATCTTCCATGCTGCGCACATCCTGGCTGACTTCAATCCTGCATAAGTTCTCTGTACGTCCCGTGATCCATCGGCGACGGAAGAGTTCCATGTCCATCTCGGCGGCATGCCGCGTGGAGCGGTTGGAACCGCGAGTGCTGCTGTCCGCATCGCCCGCCGGAGTGGAAACTCAGGTCAATACCGAGATCTTGGGCAATCAGCAGACATCGTTGGACGTTCCGGTTCGCGCGGTCGCGACGGATGCTGACGGAGACTACGTTGTCACATGGTCCAGCGACGGTCAAGACGGCAGCGGATGGGGAGTCTATGCGCAGCGTTACAACGCCACGGGAGTGGCCCAGGGGGGCGAGATTCATGTGAGTACCACGACACTGAATGCCCAAACCGAAGCGTCGGTGGCGATGGACGCGACCGGGGACTTTGTCATCACCTGGACGAGCTATGCCCAGGACGGCAGCGGATTCGGGATCTATGCGCAACGATATAATTCGGCCGGAGTCGCGCAAGGGGGCGAGTTCCAGGTCAACGCCACGACGACAGGTAATCAGCAGTATCCGTCGGTGGCGATGGATGCCTCCGGAAACTTCGTCGTGACCTGGTCCAGCTTCGGCCAGGATGGCGATGGCTGGGGCGTGTATTTGCGGCGTTATGACGCAAATGGCGTGGCTCAGGGTGGCGAGACCCTCGTGAACACCTATACCACAGGCGCCTAAGTGTGGTCGTCGGTCGCTATGAATGCAGAGGGAGACTCTGTCGTCACATGGTCGAGCGCCGTACAGGACGGCAACCTGTTTGGCGTGTACGCCCAGCGCTACGACATTGCCGGGAATGCGAGTGGAACGGAATTCCAGGTGAATACCACCACGGCGTTCAGCCAGCAGCGTTCGTCGGTCGCGATGGATTCTGCAGGCGATTTCGTAATCACCTGGGACAGTCCTACCGCCGGCGGCAACGATGAAATCTTTGGTCAGCGCTTCAACGCGTCCGGTGGAACACTCGGCGGCGAATTCCAGGTCAACACGTATACGACATTGTTCCAACACGCGTCGTCCGTTTCCATGGATGCTCAGGGAGACTTCGTGGTCACCTGGCAAAGCTATCTCGAAGACGGCAGCAACTACGGCGTTTATGCGCAGCAATACACTTCAACCGGGGCGACTGACGGAACGGAATTCCGGGTCAATTCCACCACCGCCAGCTCTCAACAGTACCCGAGCGTCGCGATGGACGCCACCGGTGATTTCGTGGTGGTCTGGTCCAGCTTCGGCCAGGAGTCTTTGCCACCCGGGGCGCTGCCGGAGGGAGCTGGACCACCCTTTTATGGCTTCGGAATCTATTCGCAGCGCTATGAGCAACCGGCGGATACCGCCTCGCCCATCATCGGCCAGGTGCTGGACGGAAATCGGCAAATCAACGCGGGCGATCAATTGGTGACCAACGTCCCCGCCCTGACGGTGGTGTTCTCTGAGAACATGGATGTCACCGGCGGAGCGGGCGGAACCAACAGCGTCACCAACCCCGCCAACTGGTCTCTCATGCGGAATGGCGTGGACATCAGCGCCGACATCAGCGGCATCACGTTCGGTTTTAACGCTGTCACGAATCGGTATGAGGCGGTCTTGAGCTTTGCGACGTCGCTGGTCGATGGAGCGTTTACTTTGACCGCGAAGCAGTCCCTGCCGGACACTTCCGGCAACGCGCTCGACGGCGACCTGAACGGAACGCCCGGCGGCAATTTCACCCGCAGTTTTACCATTGCGAATCTGTTGCCGGCCGGCTCTGAAACGCGGGTGAATACCACGACAAACTACCAGGATTCGACGAACGCAACCGGCCAGGCGGGCGCCGTCGCGATGGATGCCAGCGGGAACTACGTGGTCGTCTGGGAAAGCGCCACGTCCCCCGACGCATCGAACGTGGATATCTACGCCCAGCGTTACAACGCCTCTGGCGTCGCCCAGGGGACACCCTTCCAGGTCAACACCTACACCACTGGTCTTCAACGGTTTGCGACCGTCGCGATGGACTCGACGGGAGATTTCGTCGTGACGTGGTCCGATTACGGTAGCCAGGATGGGAGCCTCAGTGGTGTTTATGCCCAGCGGTACAACGCGGCCGGGGTGGCCCAGGGGAGTGAGTTCCGGGTCAATTCGACAACGGTTGGAAACCAGGCGTATTCGACGGTCGCGATGGACTCGAACGGTGACTTTGTCGTCACCTGGACGGCCTACAACCAGGACGAACCGAACAGCTTCGGCGTGTTCGCGCAGCGGTATACGGCGGCCGGTGCCGCTGTGGGGGGCGAATTCCAGGTCAACACGACGACCTCGGGAACTCAGGCCTATTCCACGGTCGCGATGGACGCGGGGGGCGACTTTGTCGTCACATGGACCAGCAATCAGGGAGGAGCGGGATATGACGTGTATGCACAGCGATTCAACGCGGCCGGCACGGCATTGGGAACCGAGTTCCTGGTGAATACGTTTACCACCGGCGACCAGAAAATTCCCACGGTGGCGATGGATGCGGCAGGGGACTTCGTGGTGACTTGGAGCAGCCAGGGCCAGGATGGCTCAAGCTGGGGCGTTTATGCACAGCAGTATTACGCAGCAGGAATTCCGCAGGGCGGCGAAGTTCAAGTCAATACGTATACATCCAATATCCAGGCTCAGTCGGCGGTCGCCATGGATGCTGTCGGGGATTTCATCGTCACCTGGCAGAGCAACGGACAGGATGGCAATCAATATGGAATCTTTGCGAGAGGTTTTTCCGCAGCGGGTGTTCCTCAAGGTACGGAATTTCAGGTGAACACCTTTACTCCGGGCGCACAAGTCTGGTCGTCCATTGCGGCTGACCCCGCTGGCGACTTTGCAGTCGTCTGGACCAGCCTCGGCCAGAATCTTGGGGCCGACGCTGTTTACTCGCAACTGGTCCGCGCGGACGTGAGCCCGGTCATTTCTGGAACAGAAACGACTGTGCAGATGTACGTTCCAGGCAGTCCGCCGGTGGCCGTGACGTCGACGCTGAGCCTGTCAGATGCGGACAACACGACGCTGGCAGGTGCGACGGTGCAGATCGGATCGGGGTTCCAGTCGGGCCAGGATGTGCTGCACTTCACGGACACGCCGAACATCACGGGGAGCTGGAATCCAGGAACGGGGACGCTGACGTTGACCGGCAGCGATACGGTCGCGAATTATGATGCGGCGCTCCGGTCAATCACGTATTCCAGCACGAGCGCGGACACGTCGGCCCGGACGATCAACTTCCAGGTGAGCGACGGTCTGACGCTCAGCAATGTCCAGTCGCGGACGATTGATTCTGTTCCTCAAGTCGTGTCGCTGGCACCGGCGACGTCGTCGCCGACGAGCGGGACGACGGCGGACTTCACGTTGACGTTCAGTGAAGCGGTGACGGGTGTGACTCCGGACGACTTCGTGCTGGTCCGCAGTGGGGTAACGGTGTCAGGCCCGATCGTGGTGAGCGGCGGAGGGACGACGTGGACGGTGTCGCTGAGCGGGATCAGCGGGAACGGGACGGTGGGGGTGAACCTGGTGAACAACGGTTCGATCCAGGACGCGGGGTTGAATGCCCTTGCGGCCGGGATCACGGGTGGCCTGCTGACGGTGAACCAGCCTGGTGGCCCGGTGCAGTTGTCGGGGACGACGTTGACGATCAACGGGACGTCGGACGTGGACCTGATCACGATCTCGGAAGACGCGACAACGCTGACGGTGGTGGTGGATGGAGCGACATACCTGTACACGCCGGCACAAGTGACGTCGATCGTGATTCACGGGAACGACAGCAACGACACGATTCAGATTAACAGCCTGTTGGCGGGGACGTCGCTGCTGGCGTTCGGCGACAACGGCAACGACACGCTTCGCGCTGCGGCGAGCATGACGCGGGGGGTGACGCTGGTCGGTGGCGAAGGGAATGACCTGGTGCTCGGGGGGAGCGGGGATGACAGCTTGTCGGGAGGGAACGGGAACGACTGGCTGAACGGGGGCGACGGCAACGACGACCTGTCGGGCGGGGCCGGGAACGACGTGTACGCGTTCAATGACACGGCGACGAACCAGACGGACACGGTG
>CAIWEX010000402.1 GCA_903911795.1 uncultured Schlesneria sp. | reverse complement strand
GCCTCACCCTCCCGTCGCGGGGATCACCAAACGGACGCCGCCCACCAAAAGGAAACATCGAGAATTGATTGTGGGCCTACGCGGCGAAGCGCCACTGGCCCCACCACATCCTGCTCAGACAAAAAAACAACTATACACATAGCAGGGAATGAACCTCACGCCCGCTTCGCTCAAGACGCAAAGACGCAAAGTTTTCAAGCATTCCATCGCCTCCCCAGCCTCTTCTTCCCTTTTTCTTCCCTTCGCGTCTTAGCGTCTTTGCGTGAGCCACTCTTCCACCCGCGTCCCTTCCGGCTCAGCGATTAACGCTCATCCAGACTGTTGATCCGCTCTTCCGGTGGAAGCTTGACGTTGGGAAACCCGTTCGGGCGGAACCGGACGATGCGTCCGGGACGATATCCTTCCAGCAGGCGATGGAACTGCACTCGCAATTGCAACCCGCTGCTCCCCAGCGGAGGATTGGGAATCTCCTTGAAGTCGAGCACAGGCCCATTCTTTGAATCGTGTTCCTGCCACCATGTGCGCAATGTCCATTCGGCAGCAGCCAGTGAAGCACCACCACCCGGTTTTGCCTGAGCACGAGCGGCGTCGTACAAGGTTGGGTCCATCCCTCCAAACAGCGTGACGGTGACGATCCCGCCACCTCCCGGCTGATGTTCGACCTGTTCCACCCAACCGGGCAGCCAGCGAGTTTTCATCTGACGAATATGAACCTGCCGCTGCACCTCGCGAGACACATCGCGGCTTTCCTGATCAAGCCAGACATCAGCGACGTGGAACACACCATTCTTCCATTCGGGAGCCCAGGTCAAATTGACCTGCACTTCGTGTCCGGGAGCCAGATCCTTGAGTTCCCCCAGTCCTCGGCCTTTCCAGACTCGCGTGCTGGCATCAACCTCAAACGACTGTTCTCCCTTCAAACCCTGCCCAGCGGCCTTCCCGCTGGAACTGACTCTGAGAGTCCCTTTGGCGAGATCCACGGCCAGAACTTTCCAGGACTGCCCCTGACGTTCATAAAAACTGAAGTCGTCTTCCAGTATCAGCACCTGTGACTGACTGGGGACATACCGCGACGGATTCTTTTCTGCCGGCGGAAAGTTTGTGATTCCTTCGGCAGGCAACAAGAACATTCCGTGTAACACAGTACCGATCGGAATGTCTCTCAATTCCGCCGGGGCTCCGTGGTAGCGAACCTGAGCGTAGGGAAGCAGAGCAAATCGATGGCTGGGAGCAGCGTGATACCGATCGTCATTGTTATCACCGACCAGTCGAATCGCACCACGTCGATTCACGTGATCCACAGAAACAAGTTCTCCGGCCAGGTAGACCCCCGCATCTGCCGCAGGAAACTGGCCCGGTTTCGGAACGACATCGTTCTCACCCGCCATGACACGAGTCACGAACGAGGTCGCGAAACAGATCGCGGCCGCGACAATCATCCTTCTCAAGAAGGCCGAACTACAAAACATTGGCGGACGGCAGACCATCTGTACAGCCTTCAGAAACTCAAGCATCTCGATCACAACGACTTACTTGAATTCTTTCGGATTCGCGTCCTGAATCTTTTTTGCTTCTGCATCAAATGCGTCAGACTCGGTATTCAGTTTCGACGCTTGCTCGATCAGCGGTTCCATCTTTTCTTCGAGGATGTCAACCGTAGTGATCGATTCGTCCAGAACGAGTTCGAAAACCTTGGCATAGACATCTTTGGATTCGGCGAGCTTTCGGTACGCCTTGACCTTCAGGCCCCAATACTCGGACATTGGCTTCGAAACGGGTCGACTGGCGGCTTCCTCAAGCTTGGTTGCGGCCAGACGAAATTGCTCAGCAGCATTGGTTAAACCCTCTTTGCCTTGCAGAGCGATCGGCTTGAGCTGTTCGCGGTTGCCAGGAAAGCCTTGCTTATTGGCTTCGGTAAACAGCTCCTCGTACTTCGATACAACGTCACCCAGCAATGCATTGGCTGCTTGAGAAGCGACATTCGCTTCTTCGACCTGCTTGTTCGCCTGATTGGTGCCCCAATTACTCCACATTGAGCAAAGCGTAACGATGACGACAATTCCCGCCACGATGTAACGAATGATGTTGACCAACGAATGTTCCTTTTGAGT
>CAIWEX010000401.1 GCA_903911795.1 uncultured Schlesneria sp. | reverse complement strand
TCAACCAACCTTTTCGCCAGAAGAAGAACATGAAACCGAATGCCGTGCAGAACATGATTCCGAGCGCCATCGGATAGCCCCATTTCCAATGCAGTTCTGGCATGCTATCAAAGTTCATGCCGTACAGGCCGACGATAAAGCTGAGCGGCATGAAGACGGTGGCAATGACTGTCAGCGTCCGCATAATTTCATTTGTGCGGTTGCTGAGTTTTGAATAGTAGAAGTCGCGCAGATCGGAACAGGTCTCGCGATAGATTTCGAGGATGTCAATCAGGTGAGCGACGTGGTCATAGCAGTCACGCAGATAGATCTGCGTGTTTGACGAAATCTGCGGATGTCCTCCCCGCAGCAGTGACATCATGACATCGCGAATTGGCCAGACGATTCGACGCAGGAACAGTAAATCACGACGGATGGTATGGATCTCGGCGAGTGTCTGTCCAATGTTGGCCGTGGCCGCTCGTGCATCAAGATCATCGAGTTGTTCTCCAATCCGCTCGAAGACTGGAAAATATCCGTCGATGATTGCATCGAGAAGTTCGTAGAGCAGATAGTCCGGTCCCGCATCGCAAATGCGGCCTCGTCGATGGCGAATTCGTTCTCGAACGGGATTGAGCGAATCGCCTTCGATTCCTTCCTGGAACGTCAGCAGAAAATTCGA
This sequence comes from uncultured Schlesneria sp., assembly GCA_903911795.1. GTDB lineage: Bacteria > Planctomycetota > Planctomycetia > Planctomycetales > Planctomycetaceae > Schlesneria. The sequence goes on along the minus strand of CAIWEX010000401.1, from coordinate 2,675 downwards.
ACCGACGAAGAAACTGATCTGCTCGGTGACCAGTGGTGGTCCCTGGATCATCCGCATGACCACAAACAGGATTTCCTCGAAGTCGTCGACCTTCGAACGCTGATGAGTATTGATCGTATCTTCGAGCGCGAGAGGATGCAGGTGAAACTGTCGGCCGAGTTTCTGGATCAGTTCGGCGCTTCCCAAGCCATCGACATCGATCCAGGTCACTGCGGTCTTAGCAACATCCAGCCCGTGATCGTCCGTGAGGGTTCGTTCGTTGAGCTCATTGGGGCCGTAGGCAATGACCTTGATTTGAGGCTGAGGTGCCGTGGGGTCGGCCACGATACTCCCCGGCGCGGCTCCAATCGTGCCACGACGTTTGAGCGAATACTTCTGCTGCCGATTTTTAGAACGTGACATGGCCGACTCCGAGATCTGAAAGAGTCACCCAGTCTACCGGATTTGGAACTTGCGCACCCACCCACGGTCGATCCAGTTCTTCAATCTCCAGGCGAAACCGCTGTGCGACGTGAAACCTTTATAGTCCATGATCGCCGTCCCATCTCCGCAGGAAAGGATTCGCAGGAAATTCGATTGCGGTCGGAAATCGACCAGCGGCTGTCCATCAAGGTAATTTTGCAGGTTCCGCCACAGGATCGGAGCCTGGCGAACAGCGAAGACTCCAGCCTTGGGGATATCGCACGCTTCAATGTCCGCAGAATCACCCGAGACGAATATTGGTGCATCGGCTGTCGTCTGCAATGTTCGTCGAACTGCAAGGAAACCCCGATTTGTCTTGGGAAGGTCAAAGCCGCGCAGTGCCATCGGCGGTGCCGCTCCCGCAGCCCAGATCACCAGATCGGCTCGAATGCGATCACCGTTTTCCAGAACCAGCACACCTGGACCTTCGTCTTCACAGTCCGCCACAGGCGATCCCAGGCTCAAATCAATTCCTCGCAGCTTCAGTAGCTTTTCGACCTTTCGGATCGTCCGTGGCGAGAACCCTTCGAGTATTCCAGGGTTGCCATCCACAACGCGGACGTCGGCCGGCAATTCCAGTTCGTGCTTATGTTGTTCCAGGCACAGTGCCATTTCGATCCCGGCGGCACCGGCACCGACGACAACGATCTGCAGGAGCTCGGGCCCGGGAGCCATTCGGAATTGTTCGACCAGTTCACGAAATCGAACTTCAAATCTCTGCAGAAATGTCGACAGGGGTTTGACACTGATCAGGATGCGATGTGATTGCCATAACGGCTCAGCGGCTGGGACGGACCCGATGTTGACCGCTGCGACGTCGAATTCCAGCGCTGGCTGGTGTGCGAATTCGACAACCTTGTTGACGGGGTCCAGCCGATTGGCGCGATCCACGATTAGTCTGACACCACAGTAATCGCACAGCTTCGGCAGGTCGATCAACATCTGTTCAGGCTTGTACAACCCCGCCAGCGTCGAAGGGAGCATGCCGCTATACGCCGCATGATCGAAAGCGGTCACCAGCGTCAGTTCAGTTCGAGCAAAAGGTCGACGTCGCCACCATTTCAGAATCTGCAGATGAGTGTGTCCGGCCCCAATCAAAATTAACTGTCGTGGCGGGGGAGGTGGCGGCGGTGGAAGAGCGGGTGGAGGAGGACTTTCTGCTGCGGCCTCGGGAAGATCGATTGCAGGAATCTCAACGGGCAAGCCCGACTCATCCAGGATTTCAATCTGAATCGGTTCATCTTCAACGAAGTCCGCATCGGTCAATTCGGTGACTTCAACGTCTGCCTCAGGTATGTCTTCGTCGCCGACAATTTCCCCATCCTCGAGTTCGTCATCGACAAGTTCCACGAATTCGATTTCGAGATCCTGCGAATCCTCCACAGGATCGACGGAGTCGCCGTGCGCGCCATCGCGAGGTCCGTTGGGTTGTGGATCGTTTGCCGGAGTCCGCACAGGTCTCGTTCCTCACCCCGCGAGGTCGCGGGGGTGTACCGTTCGAATCGTCAGACGGTGGTGGGTGGAGCAATGCCGAAGTCTTCGATCGTCAGCAAGGAACGGAACGGCAACCCGCGCTGTTCAAATGCCGCAGCTCCCCCTTCTTTGCGATCGACAATGCCAACGACGCAAACGACTTTACAGCCAAACTCGATGATTCGGTCGACCGCCTGAAGTGCACTTCCACCTGTAGTGACGACGTCGTCGATCACGACAACGTTGGTTCCGGGAACCACTGGGCCTTCGATGTATCGCTGAGTCCCATGTCCTTTTGGTTCCTTGAGAACCAGGAATCCTGCCAGCGAACGTTTCCGTTCCGCAGCCGCGACGAGGACGCCGCCGATGATCGGGTCGGCCCCAATGGTCATGCCGCCGATGGCGTCAAACGGGACGTCGGACAGGAGATCAAGCAAGCCGTGGCTGACGAGGCGCAAGCCGGTGGAATGAAGCGAAATCTGTTTCCCATCAAGGTAATACGTCGATTTCTTGCCCGAGGCGAGTGTGAAATCTCCAAACTTCAGGGCACGCTGATGAAACAGCCCGATTAATTCCTGACGGTCAAACATGAAGCAAATCCTTTGGGCGGGAGTGAGAGACGCACGGCATCTTACTGCTGAATCACCGCAGGAAAAAGTGACTTGGGTCACTCAAACAGGGTCGTCCGTTTATCAAATTGGTCTTACGGCCCAAGTGGAGCCAGCAGTTCACCCAGCCAG
>CAIWEX010000400.1 GCA_903911795.1 uncultured Schlesneria sp. | reverse complement strand
TGGCATCATTGTCGTACCAGACGCTGGCTCCATACCATGCATTCTGGTCATCTCGCAGGTACCGATATCCCAGTCCCAGATTTCCACCAAACATGGAGTTATTGGAAACGAAACCTCGCAAATCACTGAAGAAGAAGTGCTCATCGGTGAGGATATACGGCATGGCTTCGATCGGCGTGATCGATTGATTGCGTCCAAATGTCTTGAAGGCGAGATGCCCGGCCTGACCGATGATTCCGGGACCATCAGACGTTGCGGGTGTTCGAGTCGGGGTCGAAGTTTGCGAACGGGCAGGTCGTCGGAAACGATCGGGTTGCTCGACCTCTTCCTCCTCTTCTTCTTCCGCCAGAACCTGCTGCAACTCGGCCTTCATTTTCGAAGGTTTGTCTTTGGCGAATGTTTCCACAGCGGCGAATTCAACGACGACGAGCAATCCCGTCAACGCAACCACCTTCCAAAACCACAGAACGCTTGTCGAAAAGACGCTCTGGTCCGAGTGAAAAGCAAGTCGTTTCATGGATGGAATTCCTTCCGTATGACACGATCCCATCCCGGTCGAAGGCGACGGGAGAAATCATCAGTGAGACGGCTCCATCTGTGACTGACGCAGAACGAATCCCAACGGATTCTGATCTCGCAGGTACGATGAGACCGGCCCAGGTTCGATTGAATTGTTGAAGTGATCAGGAGAGAGGCGGCGGGAGTCTAAGAGAAGTGAGACAGATCGTCGAGACCGAATACTGCAGTCTGAATTCGAATTCAGGTGACAACTCGGTCAGAAAATAGCCAAAAAACGAATGGAACCGGCAGATTCTGCCGGATTGCGAGGTGGGCCGTTAGCGGCACTATAACGTCAAATATCTGGATTCAGGATGTGGCGAGCCCACAGATACGCCACAACATTCAGCACGATTGACGCACACAGGAACAACTGTCCCAGCACGGTCGTGAAGAGCCGTTCCGTATTGACCGGATCGACGACGAAGTAGTAGAGGGCCAAAATCGCAAACGGGACCAATGCCATATACAGAGCCGAAGTCCTCGCCTGAGCGGTATCGGCCGTCACCTTGCGTTCCAACCGCTGCATTTCGCGGACTGAGACAGCGATGCGTTCAACAGTCTCATTCAGCTTTCCACCGCTCTCACGACTGGCCTGCATTGCTGCCGAGAACAACGCAAAGTTCTCGCTTCGCAGTCGAGCCCTCGCTTCGTCCAGACACCGTTCCAGCGTCTTGCCCATCTGGTATTCGGCGATGATCTGTCCGAATTCCTGGCTGATGGGCTTTGGACTTTGCTTGGCAAGAATCTCCAGGGACTGGGCCAGGGACAGGCCCGCCTTGATGGCACTGGCGAGCGACACCATCGAATCGGCCAGTTGATCCTCAATCAATTCGCGTCGCCGTTCGGCCCAGAGTTGCACCAGATACCATGGGACACCCAGCAGCAGTAATGACAGAACGAATCCAATCACCGGGACATCAAAAACCAGGGACATGACTGCAAAATGTCCCAGCACGAACAGACACCAGGCAGCAATCGTGGCTCGGAGATGCTTCGGATAGATTCGCAGGCGTTTCAGTTTCTCACGCAGCTTCCCTTCGACCCGATCCAGAGCCTGCCGATAGTACGGCTCACTCGACCACGCCAGCAGCGCGAGCGAAGCTCCGAACAACAGCGAACTGATCAGGACATCCGGACTCATGTGTAACCATGGGGTTGAGCGAGGAACGGAACGGACTCGCGACATTGGGACGAAAAGCATCCTAATCGGAAGAATCAGGCAGGTCGAGGATCTGAATCACGTTTTCGAAGGTCGCCGTTATGAATCACTCACGGCCAATCGATTTCGATCAGGTCACTCGCCCTTCATCACCATACAGGAACTCCAGCTTCAGCAGATTTTTTGAGATCAATGAGTCAACAAACGTCGGCAAATACCCCGTTGGGTGCAACACTTGGCCATCACGGAAATTGTAGATGTCGCGCACGATCAATGCTCCGCGATCCGTATCATATCCCGCGATCTCGCTGATCTGTGACACCTTGCGTCGACCACCTGGCAAGCGAGTAATCTGCACAACCACGTCGATCGCACTTGAGATCTGACGATGAATGGAAATGACCGGCAGATCGACGGCCATCAGTACCAGAACTTCCAGTCGCTTGATCACGTCATCCGTGTTGTTCGCATGGACTGTTGTCATGGAACCATCGTGACCCGTGTTCATCGCCTGCAACATGTCCAGTGCTTCAGCCCCACGACATTCCCCGACGATAATTCGGTCGGGACGCATTCGCAGAGCGTTCTTGACGAGGTCGCGAATGGAATATCCACCAGCCCCTTCCACGTTGGCCGGTTTGCTTTCCAGTGTGACGACGTGATCCTGATGCAGTTGAAGTTCGGTTGTGTCTTCAATCGTGACAATTCGTTCTTTGACCGGAATAAAGCTGGACAAGATGTTCAGCATTGTCGTTTTCCCTGTCCCGGTTCCTCCACTCACCAGGATATTCCGGTGATCGATGACACAGGCTCGCAGGAACATCGCGGCCGATGACGTCAGTGATCCTCGCTCAATCAGATCGTCCACCGTGAACCGATGAGCGGGAAACTTTCGAATCGTCAGGCAGGGCCCCTTGATGGCCAAGGGGGGAATAATTGCGTTGACACGTGAACCATCTGCCAGTCGGGCATCGACCAGTGGCTGACTTTTGTCGATGCGGCGACCGACCTGTGCGACAATTCGCTCAACGATACTTTCCGTCACCTTGTCCGAAATAAAGCGTCGGCCCGACAGTTCCAGAACCCCTTCCTTTTCCACGAAGATCTGATCGCTTTTCACAACCATGATTTCGCTGATCGTGGGGGCTCGCAACAGATCCTGCAGTGGACCGTATCCGAAGACAGTGTCCTTCAGATCCTTTTTCAAGGATCGCAGGATGACGTACTTTCGCATTTCACGATGCAGGTGAGGCCGGACCAGGGGAAAGATCTCTGCAAACGTCGCTTCCACGCGACTGATCTTGGCACTGAGATCCGTCTCGTCTTCGATCTTCATCTTCTCGCGCGAGAAAATCAGCAGGTTTTGGAGTTCGGCTTCGCGCTCGGGAACCAGAGTCGCAGGTAGATCAAACTCGTTGTACGTCAGCCGCGACAACAGATCGTGCCCTGTCCCTCCCCCTTCAAGAATCAACTGATTGATCAACAGGTCACGCAATGTCAGTCCGACGATCTCTTCCAACAGGGGTTCGTTTTCTGGGCCGAACAAGTTGAGTTCGCGGCAGACATCTTCAATGTTTCGTTCCAGCAAGACGATCGTGTCGGCATCGCCGGTCCGCTCATTTTCAATCTCATACAGATCGAGGCGTTCGAGCAGCTTTCGGTGGACTCGTTGATTCAGGTCCCCCATGATTGATCGCAGATGGGCTTCGAGTTCCGTGCGACTGATGGCAGAGACTTCATCTGATTCAAATGTCAGCGAATAGGGCCAGATCCGAACGGTCTCGCCCGCTTTGAACAGGACCGAATTCCCGCCCAAGACTTCCTGATCCCCGACCAGGCAGCCGTTGACTCCGACGTTTTCCAGTTTCAACTGCCCGTTTTCTCGTGATACCACGGCATGCCGTTTCGACACGAGCGGGCTGTTGAGCACCACCGTGTTCGACGGATCACGACCGATCCGAATCTCGGACGACTCGGATTCAATCAAAACGCGTTTCGCCTCGTGGACCTTGTTGAACCAGATCTTCATGAGAACCACAGACCAAGGAAGGAGCAGGAAGACAACAAACACGCCGATCGACTTTACCACGATCCCCACCCGACCGACACTATTCTGTCACTGCAATCTGTGGTTCGTTCAAACAACATTTGTCAGGTTGACAGCAGCCAGCCCGGAATGGGACCATAACATTGTGCAGTTTGTTTACGCGCGACTTGGGGACTGTTGATGGCGCTACGCAGATCAATCATCGGTCGGATACTTCTCTCGGCATTTCTCAGCCTTGTCGTTTCCCAAGCTGACGCGAATGACTCCCATCCGTTCGTCGAATCGATCCTGCCGCTGCTGGAATCGAAATGTCTGTCGTGCCACGGTCGCGAAAAGCAGGAAGGGGGATTGAGGCTCGATTCCCTGGCGGCCGCAACCACCGGTGGAGATTCTGGCCCGGCAATCGTACCAGGAAACCTTGCCAAGAGCCTGTTCATCAAAGCGATCTCGTTTCGTGATCCTGATCTGCAGATGCCCCCTCGCCAGAAACTAGCTGACAAAGACATCGAACTGCTGACGAACTGGATCCAGTCGGGGGCCGCATGGCCAGAACCCGTCGCCGTCCTTTTTGAAGACGAACCTCAGTTTCTGGCAAACCTGACCAGCGGCAATGGCAAGGGCCGGATCATTCGTGAGGATCGATTCGCAGGCAAGATTGCACTCGGCATCACACCTCTCCAGCGCGATGGCGTGAAAATTCCCGGCTGGAATTTTCTGATACGGGAACAGCCCAAGCCTGGCGAACACAGATACATGCGCTTGGCCTGGAAGAAACGGGGTGAAGGGAGCGTGATGATTGAACTCGCTTCCAATGGGAATTGGCCTGATGCCAAGGTGGCGAAGGGACGCTATTTCGCGGGTGCCAATTCCACAGGCTGGGCAGCGGTCTCGGTTGCACCCGTCGCTCCGTCCGACTGGACAGTCGTTACGCTGGACCATTGGAAAGATATTGGCGAATTCACACTGACTGGCATCGCTCCAACATGTGACCGTGGTGAAGAAGCATTCTTCGATTCCATTCTGC
>CAIWEX010000399.1 GCA_903911795.1 uncultured Schlesneria sp. | reverse complement strand
GGCCCCTTCGGTACGGCCGCCAGGAAACTCAAAGCGTGGGAATTGAAACATTGAGAGAATCGCTAACCCATACCACCAGAGGCGCCGGACGATGGACCTCACAGAATTGGCCGCTCCCGCGCAGGCTTCGCGCAGTGTACGTGTTGATGATCGGTGGTACGCGACGACAGTTTGATCAATTGGCAGTCACGTGAATGCGATTCCTTTTCGACAGCAACCACGCAGATGCTTGAAGATGCCATCATTCGCTGGACAGCCCGATTGGCCGTCGCCTGCTACGTAGGATGGCTGTACTGCGATGCGACGGGGCGACGTGATGACGTGATGACGTGCAACGGGCGGGACGCTGGATGTGGACTCTCGGATTCGGCTTCTACCTGCTGCATGTCATGGCAGCATTCCAGTTTCTGCACGAATGGAATCATGCGGCGGCATACGAACATGTCCGCCAACGATCACTGAATGACATTGGCTGGAACTCAGGCTTCGGCATCTATGTCAATTATGGATTCACCCTGCTTTGGGCGATGGACGTATTCCTGTGGTGGCGACGACTCGACAGGCCTCAAAGCCCGCTTCACTACTGGATCATCCAGTTCGCCTTCGGATTCATGATGCTCCAAGCCACCGTCGTATTCGGCCCCCGTTTCTGGTTACCCGTTTGCGGTGCGGTGATCTTGATACTTGTGAGAATCCGTCGGAGCCGCTTCGCGACGGATTTCGCAGGCAGGAATGCTCGTGATGTATAGCAATCCGTGACCGTGACGATGAGAATTCTCAGATAAGCAGAGGTCGTCGCATAAGGTGACAATCGTGCCGCGATGAATGGCATTGTTGAGGTTGGAAAACCTGCCGGTCACATCGCGGGGAAATGTCGCGGTTCCTTCCAGAATCAATTGGAAAACATCGCGTTATTGTGAGACGATAAAACGCACCTGGAATGTGTGACATTTTGTCTTTCGGCTTGCGGGCGACGTCGGAGCAACTTCATGAAACGAACTCGGGGCATTGTGAATTCGAAGCCGCAATCCTTTGGTGACGTAGTTTTCGTTATTCCAATTCTGGTTGCGCTGCTGACTGCGCCGCTAATGGCAGACGAGGCGAAGAACGCAAATGGACAGCAAGAGGTACCCATCCCGGAACCGATTCCTCCCGCCGAGCCCACGGCTCGTGCAATTGCGGACTATGAGGCTGCGACGAAGGGCTTCGACAATTCCATCGGAATCACTCTCAAGCTGCTTCCACCGGGCATCGCCTGGAATCACTGTCCGTACCCCGAGGAGTACACTGGAAAGTGGAAGTGGGATGTCAGACGACTAACGATTCCGGAGGCACTCTACTTCTCGGCTCATGAAGTGACGCAAAAGCAGTACTTCGAAATTATGGGAGAAAACCCATCCGCGCTGAAAGGTGACGATTTGCCAGTCACGAATCTGCGTTGGCATGATGTGGCCAAATTCTGCCGTCGATTGAGTGAAAGGGAAAAGCAAACCTATCGACTACCGAGCGAAATTGAATGGGAATATGCCTGCCGGGGTGGCACAAAAACAGACTTTCATTTCGGTAATACGATCTCGTCGAAAGACGCGAATTTTGACAGCCTAAGCTCGATAGGAGCTCCTCCCGAGGAAGGCCCCGGAGTTCCGGTCACTGTCGGATCATACAAGCCGAATGGTTTCGGGTTATTCGACATGCATGGCAATGTCGCGGAATGGTGTCTTGCCTCTTCCTCGGGCGGATGGGCTGATCCCCGTGTCGTCCGTGGCGGTGCCTTTGATACGCCCGGGCCGAATGTTCGAGCTGGCCATCAGTTTTTTGAGTCTGAGTTTTTCAGTGAAACCTCCACGACAACCCGCAACAACGTCGGATTTCGGATCGTTCGTGAACTGGCACCACAGCCGGGTGCTGCGTTTGGAGATTCGACTCCCAAACGACTGCAGCAAAGAATCGCCGCAGTCTTAGATCCTGTAAGAACGGCATCACGCCCCACCATCTTGATCACGGTGACAACAGACAGCTCTATCGGTGGGGGAGACGGCATTGCAGCAATGGCACAGGGGGCGATCGCGTCATTCTCAGCTGATACGCCGGCAGAACAACTTCCCCGTGTGTTTCCAGATGCAGCTTCGGTCGTGGGAACATTAGCACCACTAAGTAACGGTCTGTCAGATCCAGTAAAATTGGAAGGTATTCAGAAGATCCTGGGAACCGAGATCCTTGTCCAATATCACATCCAAAGGAAGAAGAAGACATTCGAGGTGACTGGGAAAATTCGCGGCCGCGGGTTTCCGGAGCAGGGAACCGTCCTGGCACCAATTGTGACAACTGCGGATCGAGATCTGCTGCCGGGAATTATTGCCATTCAAGTGATGGAAGCGTTAAAGATCACGGCTTCACAGGCGGATAAGGATTTGATTCAGCAACCTAGTCTTCCACCTCCAATAGGCCCCGGTGAGAACGGGTTTGCCAGCATCCTGCATCACATCGCAGATCCTGGTGGATTTGGCGGAATTGACAATTCCCGAATTGTTCACGAATTTGGTCCTCGATTCATTCCCGCCTGGGCAGTTTATCTCACTCATCCCGATTTTCGCTGGCGCGCTCTGTTTGACCTGGACTCAATGAACGGGCCGAAGGCCGGGTTAGAACTGGTCCTGATTCACCGGCTGATTCTCGAGGGCAGGCTGGACGAGGCATTCAATCGTCTGATGGCGATCGGCGCAGTTTATAGACAGTCTCCTCAATGGTATCTGCGCCTTCTCGAATGCTGCGCCTTGTATGACGAGGAAGAAGTTGTTGACGATGTCCTGCGTCGGTTCACCAAGGAACATCCCAACTACGCGGGTGCCCTTTCTCGCGGGGAATTTCTGAAATCGTGGGCATGGTACGCCCGCGGAGATGGCTTTGCGGGAGATGTGAACGACGAGGATTGGCCAAAGTTTCACGGGCGTCTTGTCCGAAGCGCCAACGAATTCAAGACCGCAGTCGGCGACTTCGAAGCGGATGAGTTCGCGCGTTCCGGTCTGATTGACTGTGCGACAGGCCTGGGAACACCTCTTGACGAAACAATGCAGATCTTTCTTGAGGGACTAGGTCATCGCCCGGACAGTTATTCGATTTGCAGTGCGATGCTGAATTATCTGCGACCACGTTGGCACGGTAATCCCGAGATTCTTTTGAAGTTCGGTGAAGCATGCGTCAAAGGAGGGACTTGGGAAAGTGGAGTCCGTCAGCTTGCACTGGAAGCCGTCCATGAATCGGCGACCTTTCCCGATTCAATCGATATTCGACGCGAGGTCATGGTAACCGATCAGTTCCAGAAGACGTTGTTAGCCATTCGCGATGCGGCGTTGGCTCCGACAGGGGAAGCCGGGAAGCCGAGTGCGCATCAGTTAAAGAGAGATGCAGCACTGGCCTTTGCGTCACGGTGGGGAATTCTCTCAGGGAATGCCAGGGATGCCGTGGAGGGATTTCGCAAGACGCGTCATATGAGTTTCGACCATCAGGAAGTCAGCCAAAGCACGATTCGCTTCATGGCAGATGTGGCCGACGCCGTCTCAGACTCGGGTTTTCTGACGGCAGCAGCCAAGGTTCGTGTTGCCTTGGCGGTGGGGCAACTTGACCAGGCCGAAAAACTGATTCAAGTCGTGCGACCTGCTGATTTTTCGGAGCGAGCTCAGTTGGATCGCCTCAAACGTGCTCTTTATCAGGCAAGGAAACTTGATGAACAAGGTGAAATGACATTCACCGCCGCAGATATCCGTGATGCATGGTTACTCAGTTCCGCGACTTGGGATGTCGATGACGGTTGGCTGGTGGGGTACCCCGAAGGAGATGACTCACCGATTATCTCGTGCCCATTCGGATTCGGCCCGGCAGTCATCGCTGGCGAACTT
>CAIWEX010000398.1 GCA_903911795.1 uncultured Schlesneria sp. | reverse complement strand
GTTCACCTGCGGTATTTCGTGGGACTTTCAATCCCCGATGCTGCCAGACTGATGGGAATTGCACCTCGCACGGCGGATCGACTTTGGGCCTTCGCGCGGGCTTGGCTGCATCAGGACATTTCCGGGTCAAAGGGGGATTCGGGCGGAAAATAGTCGCAGTTTCGATGCCCGAAGTCACCCGCTGCATCGGCGAGGGTGCCGGAAAATCACGATGGAATTCGCCTTCGTTGACTGCGGTAGACCGCATTTCTGTAAAGTTTGGAAAATTTGTGGCGTGATCGGATGCCAGACGGCGCATTGAGAGCAGGGCTATTCTGAACTTCGTCATCTGTACGAGGCTGGCGTGATGAAAGAACGCGAATTGTTTCTGGCTGCCGTGGAGATCGAGGATCCTGCGGCCCGCTTTGCGCATCTGAAAACAGAGTGCGGTAACGACGCCGCGCTGCTGGCTCGTGTCGAGTCGTTGCTGGCGTCGCACGACGGGCAGAGTCATTTCCTGAACACACCGGTGGCCGAGCAGATCGTTGAGATTACAGACGCCGAGATCGCTGGCACGAGCGTCGTCGGACACGGCCCCACACAGGAAGAAGAACCTGACGCGACGACACTTTTTACGCCTGGAAAGTCTCGTATGACCGAGCAACACGACGACGCGGGCGACAAGATGCGCATCGGATATCTGGAACCCTCCAGCAAGCCCGGTTCGCTCGGGCGGTTGGCTCATTATGAAGTGCTTCAGGTGATTGGTCGCGGTGCATTTGGGATCGTGCTCCGAGCGTTTGACGAGAAGCTACAGCGCGTCGTGGCGATCAAAGTCATGTCGCCGGAAATGGCGAGTACCTCACCGGCTCGCAAGCGGTTTCTGCGCGAAGCTCAGGCATCGGCAGCAATTCGGCACGAGCATGTTGTCAGCGTTTATGCTGTCGAAGAGAAACCGATTCCGTATCTGGTGATGGAATACATTCCCGGCCTGACATTGCAGCAGCGGCTCGACGAAGGAGGCCCGCTCGATGTGCCGACCGTGTTGCGGTTGGGACGGCAGATTGCCGAGGGTCTGGAAGCGGCACACTGCCAGGATCTGATTCATCGCGACATCAAGCCGGGCAATATCCTGCTGGAGGCGGGGGTTCTGGACAAAGTGAAGATCACCGACTTCGGCCTGGCACGCGCGGCGGATGATGCCAGCCTGACACAAAGCGGTACGATTGCAGGGACGCCGATGTACATGGCTCCCGAGCAGGCTCTGGGACACAAACTCGACCGACGAGCCGATCTGTTCAGCCTTGGCAGTGTGTTGTACCAGATGGTCAGCGGTCGCCCCCCTTTTCGAGCCCCCACAGCACTGGCCGTCCTGAAGCGAGTCGTCGAAGAAACGCCTCGCCCGATAAGGGAGATCATTCCCGAAACGCCACAGTGGTTATGCGACATCATCACGAAACTGCATGCCAAGAAGCCTGACGATCGCTATCAGTCGGCCCAGGAAGTCGCCGACGTTCTGGGCGACTGCGAGGTTCAGCTCAAGGCAAATGCCAGGTTGCGGGATTTCTCCCGCATTCCCCGTTCCAAGTCGGCGTCTTCAGCGAAATGGAAACTGTTCACAGCGGGAGGCGTCATCGGAGCGATGCTGCTCCTGGGCGTGATCATTACGCTCACGAACAGAGATGGCACGAAGACCAAGATTGAGGTTCCCGATACGTCCCCGGTCGAGGTCGCCACGAACCGCGGCGAAAATCGTGCGACTTCCAACGGCGCGGCAACCAGCGACGGCCGAAGTCTTACGACTTCGGCTACGAAGACAGGTTGGCACGGTTGGCCTGCCGACGCACCCCAACCCGCGATCGCCCCCTTCGACGCCGCGCAGGCGCGAGCCCATCAGGAAGCTTGGGCCAGGCACCTCGGCGTTCCGGTCGAGTACACGAACAGTATTGGCATGAAGTTCCGGCTCATCCCGCCGGGTGAGTTCACGATGGGCAGCACGCCGGCGGAGATCGAAACGGCTCTGAAGAATGTCGGGCAGAATATCAATCAATGGGAAGAGTACATCAGGTCGGAGGCTCCTCAGCACAAAGTGATACTGAGACAGCCAATCTTTCTCGGCGTGAATGAAGTCACGCAGGCTGAGTATGAAAAAGTGATGAGTGTGAATCCCTCACATTTCGCTCCGACGGGAATGGGCAAGGAGAGGGTCGCCGGGATGACGACGGCCGGGCACCCTGTCGAGTCGGTGAGTTGGAATGACGCGGCGGAGTTTTGTGCCAAGTTGAGCGAGCGAGAAAAGCTCAATCCGTTCTACGTCCGCGCCGGTGAGAACATCACGCGGCTTGACGGGACGGGTTACCGACTGCCAAGCGAGGCTGAATGGGAATTTGCGTGCCGGGCGGGGACGACCACGAAGTACTGGATCGGTGAGGAGGATCAAGGCCTGATGCGGGCAGGCTGGTTTGGAGGTGACACCTCCGGTCATCGAACGCATGTAGCTGGCGAGTTGATGGCGAATCCATTCGGGCTGTACGACATTCATGGCAATGTCTGGGAATTGGTGCAAGACGGTTGGGATGCGACCTTCTACGGCCAATTCCAGGAGAAAGCTGCGGTCAGTCCAAGCAGCCCGTTTCCGGCCGGTTCCCAGCGAGTGATTCGGGGCGGCAGTTGGAGTGTCGTCCCGACCTTCTGCCGGTCGCAGAATCGCCTCCCCAACGTCCCTACGTTCCGTACCGAAGACACCGGTTTTCGGGTGTCGCTGACCGTTGACGCCGTGAAAGTGGCCATCGCGAATCGCCCCCCGATGGCCCAAGGTGCCAACACGGCTTGGCACGGTTGGCCTGCCGACGCGCCCAAGCCCGCGATCGCCCCATTCGACGCCGCACAAGCTCGGGCTCATCAGGAAGCGTGGGCCAAGCACCTCGGAGTGCCCGTCGAGTACACAAACAGCATCGGCATGAAATTCCGCTTCATCCCTCCCGGTGAGTTTCTGATGGGAAGTAAGCTGACAGAAATCAACGAGTCTCTCAAAGTGGCCTATCCAACGGCCACGCACTGGCACGACTGCATCCGATCGGAAGCCCCTCAACACAAGGTGATCCTGACGCAACCAATCTATCTCGGCATTCATGAGGTCACGCAGGCCGAGTACAAGACGGTCATGGAGACAAACCCTTCTCACTTCTCAATCGATGGACCAGGTAGCCAAGCCGTGGCTGGAATGGAGACTTCCCATCACCCGGTTGAAAGAGTGAGTTCGGACGATGCCATGGAATTCTGCGACAAGTTGAGTCAACGGGAAAAGCTCATCCCGCGACCTGACTCCACCGGCTATCGACTCCCCAGTGAAGCTGAATGGGAATTTGCGTGCCGGGCTGGAACGACAACAAAGTTCTGGATTGGCGACGATGAAGAAGCCTTGGAACAAGCGGGTTGGTTCGGTGAGAACTCTGGAGATCGAACTCATGAGGTAGGCGAGTTGAAAGCAAATCCGTTCGGCCTGTTTGACGTACATGGAAACGTCTGGGAATGGGTGCAGGACGGATGGGACCCCGGCTTCTATCGTGACTTCGTCAACAAACCGGCAATCAACCCCGTCGGACTAAGTCCCTCTGAAACCGAACGAATTGTCCGAGGCGGGCGCTGGTATCACGACGCGACATATTGCCGGTCAGCCTTCCGCCTCTCTGTTGCCCCGACGGATCGATTTGAAGACCTCGGCTTTCGAGTGTCGCTTCCCGTAGATGCCGTAAAGTCAGCCATTGCCGGGGCAACACAAATGCCACCGTGACAACATCCGCCACGCTGGGAAGCACACGCCTCGACTATGGCTTGCATAATGACGCTGAAGGCGTCACAGAGCGTAGCCGGGGGCCGGAGCGAAGCTTCGACCCCCGGATCGAAGAACGAGCCAACACAGAGCATCCTGAAGGGATGCCAGATCGCGTCATGCCAATCGAGTAAACTCTATCGGGACATGAGTTATTAAGACGATCAAAAATTCGACGCGTACCGATTTCGTAGTAACCGTGAACTCGTGTTTTCTGGCATCCCTTCAGGATGCGTTTTCCAGGGCGATTCTGTTCCGGGGGTTTCCGCTTCGCTGCAACCCCCGGCTACCTTCTGCGATCGCTTCGCGATCAAGATGACAAGCCGTTTGGAACAACCGGCACCTCCAAAAGGCTCACTGGTCGCACTCATCGCAAGTCAATTCCAAGGCCTCGCAACGTCAATACTTCGGCAGGGGTGGCAGGGGCTGGACCGAAG
>CAIWEX010000397.1 GCA_903911795.1 uncultured Schlesneria sp. | reverse complement strand
CTCCGATTCCTGAATGCGATTTGCTGGTGAATATCGCACGTCGCGTCTGTAACGTTCGTGATTATGGTAAGGAACTGAAGTCTCGAAAAATCGACCCGAAGTCCCTCTGGGTGACCGACAGGGCCAAGAAATATAAGTATTACGAGACCTACGAAAAGAAGCACTTGAACTCACCGCAACCGATCCGCACGGACTTGGAATTCGCCATCACCGGTCAACCCTATGTTGATGTCGAATTCGAGCCGAATTGATTTCGAACTGCCTTCAGGGCCAACGGGGCGCTTTGGGTCGCGAACACAGCAGTCAAAAAAGTGCGAAGGCCAACCGTTTCTGGCATCCCTTCAGGATGCGTTTTTGAGAGGTAGACCTGTTCCCGGGGGGTTTCCGCTTCGCTGCAACCCCCGGCTACTTTCTTTGATCGTTTCGCGATCACGCGCGTTCGGCGCGGGTCCTGACACCGCAATACCGGCCGACCGTCGGTCTCCTCTTCTGCTGCAGCCTTGGCCACGCCACGTGCAAGCGAAATTCTGTCCCGGTGGGGACCCCGAGTTGTGAGTCGTTGCTATAATCCCTGGGGGCAGTGATCGTGACCTGCCAATCCCCGAAGTTTCCACCAATCCAAGTGCGACCGAGACAAACCCGAATGTTGCCGATCAGTTACGGAACCGCAGTTTCGCGTGCCATCGGGCTTCGATGCCCGCGGTGTGGCGAAGGACATCTTTTTCGAAATTGGTTTGTGATGCATCCGACTTGCCCGCACTGTCATCTGAGATACGAGCGGGCTCCGGGCTATTTTCTCGGGTCTGCGTACATCAACTATGGCTTCATCGCCTTGACGATGACTGTGATGTACATGGTTCTGCACTTTGGTGCGGAGATCAGCAATCAGTGGCTGACAGGTCCGTTAGCTGCGTATTTCGTCATCGTCCCATTGGTTCTCTTCAGGTACGCCCGTTCCTGGTGGCTGGCCATGGACTGCTACTTCGACCCCACCAGTTTCGCCGAGAGTGAAGATTACATGATTCGGGGAAGCGAGGTTGCCGAGACTTCCTCCGACGTAGTTTCAAGTAACCAGAGCCCTCCGAACGACAAGGCCTGACGGGTTTGTGTTGACGACGCGAACTCGGATGAACTGTGATGAAAGAACATCACACGGTGAGTCTCGATGCGAATTCATTTCATCTCAAAGATCTCTGGCTTCTTCGCGATTCAACCGATTTGCTTTTTTGAAACGCAGAGAGCGCAGAGGACACTGAGACAACCCAAGTGGTAGTCGTTTTCTCCGGTCTTACCTCCGCGATCTCCGCGTCCTCAGCGTTTCTAAATTCTTGACTTCCGTATGGACCTGTCTCATTTTCCAATCAGGAAGAGCGTCAACAGCAGTACCGACGTACCGAGCAGCGGAATGACCAGCAGAAATTCCACGTGTTCCACATGCAGCAGTTCGGTCAAAGATCCCACCCAGGCCAGGCAGCGTCCAGCAAGGCGCGTCACCATTTGCTCGATCCAGTTCGTCAGGAAGGCCCGTTCAATCCATTCCAGCGGTGACCTGACCACAAGGTCACCGGGCGACATCGTGATGCGATTCGCGGCATGTGACCCCACCATTTCAGGAGTCAACCGACTGCCGATAACGAGACCTGTGACGACGATCATCTGTCCAATCGCGAATCGAACAAGTTCGCCCGTCGTACTCGGAATGGAGATCTCGCCGAGGAGCCAGGGACACGGAGCCGCGATGACCAGCAACAACGCCGCTGATTCAATCACGAAAGCCCCCGAAATTTCACTTCCTTTGTTCCGTACGATGGACTGAAAAACTTGCGCACCGGAAAAAGCCGTCAGCCCCTGGACAAGCCACAGTCCGCCAATCCATCCCCAGTTTGGCTTTCCTTGCTGGAGCGCTGCGACCTCTGCTGTTCCGTCAGTCACATCCGTTGTCACTGGCTCATCGTCGGACTCCTCCTCAGCTCCCCACGAAAGCGGTTGCATGTTGACCTCCAGCAATACGCGCTGGGTCCATGCCCCTGCGCCCGGGAAAAATCCTGCGATTGAGAATGCCGCACATGCCACCGCGACGATTCGTAATTGAAATCGATTGTTCGACGTAACTGGTCTTGAATCTCCCTGATCCAGAGACAGGAACAGGATCACGACTGAAATTGACATCGCGCACTGGTACCAGATCACTGCCGACACCGCCGCCGGTTGTCCGCTTCCCAGTCCCGCAAAAATCACACCGACCTGAGACGACAGCAGCCAGGCGAGTCTTCGGCAGGGGTCGACTTGCCGACAGGAAACAAACAGACCCAGGACGGCACCTAGAGTTCCCAAGACACCCATCAGCAACAGTGGCAGTTCAGAACTGGAGATCAGTGGCTGGCATTTGATGGCAACCCATGTGGCAGAGGGGACGAGACCAATTCCATAGATCACCGCTGCCAGGTCGCCCTTCCATTCCGACGCAGCAATGTGCCATCCAAACGCTGGAAATAGTCCGCAGCGCCCCACCAGACTGAGGACCAGCAGAGCCCCGATCAGGCCGGGAAGTGCAGGATCAGCCCCCAGCCGCTGCAGGCCAACCGTCGAAAAGGACTTGGCGAGAGAGTCTGTGCCAGTCGTCAGTTCGATCAATAACATTCCCCACAGCAGCAGCAAGTCTCCGATCAGACCGATTTGGAGTGTCCGTTGCATCCCCAGCGATGCTGATCCGAGTGACGAAGTTGACCCCACCAGTATCAGAGTGACGGGTGACAGCAGCAT
Organism: uncultured Schlesneria sp.; assembly: GCA_903911795.1. Lineage (GTDB taxonomy): Bacteria > Planctomycetota > Planctomycetia > Planctomycetales > Planctomycetaceae > Schlesneria. Next base: position 11,268 of record CAIWEX010000397.1, on the reverse strand, counting down.
CCAGCAGACCACCATCTGCATTAAACTCGACGACAGAGTCAATCCAGCGGATACGGCCACCAGGATCGCCACATTTACTGCGAAGAACGCTGTCGAAGCGTCGTTGATCGTATGTCGTTGCCGTGTTACGTAGCTGTGGTGCCGAGTGATTCCCACAGCGAGCCCGCTGATCGTCGCAACCCAGATCGATGAATTCAGATCCGCGCGCAGTCCAAACTCAAGGTTCAATCCATTCCAAACGCCCCACGCGCCGAATGAACACGAGACTTCCCGCACGCCACTCGGATCAAGAAACAATATCGTCGCCAGACAGATGGCAGCAACGGCCCCGGTACTGATTCCCAGCGTCGCGACAGTTTCCCCCCGCTGAGACCACTGCCCGCGACAAAACAGCAACACCAGACCGATGACGGCCCCCAGCATGGGAGCGTCGATCATCAGGGCTGCAAGCCACGAAGCGACATCATTCACTCGCTCTCTCCCACAATCTCGGTCGGCAAAGGAGATCCCTCAGGGGGTTGAGGCGCGACCTGCGAAACGGCATGTGGATATCCAGAAATCGCTGTCTCCCGAAAACTTCCGCGGCGGAACACATGAGCCATCCACAAGGGAAGAACGAGCAAGATCGCGACCGCCGCGAGTTCCAGTTCTGGTCGAGGAAAATAGGCACTGGCGGCTACGAGTGTCATGACGATGCCCTGTACCATGATGGCAATCGCCAGCATGCGATCTCGTACGAGTCGCCCTGAAATAACGGCCGCTGCTGCCACTGTAATCAACAGTGCACTCAGTATCAGCATCCGGTTAAAGTCAGGAAGTTCCATGGGAGAATCACAAATCTCAACAAGAATGCCAGTATCAATCACTTTCCGGAAGCGGAATTAAAGGGGACGGATCATTGCCTGAATGAAGGACGGAATCACGAGGGGAAATCTGTTTGATTCCGCTAGTGGCCAGAGTCGTCCCCAGCAGGACAGCCAGCAGGATCAGAAGATCATCTCTACGACCAAACGCCGCTGCCACAGTTGCCAGTGAACGCTCCTGATCGGGATTGAGATTCAAAACGGTTCGGACGCGAGCCCGAACTGGAAGTGCGGAATGGCGACGACTGGGAGTCGCGCGTGTTGATTCGGCTCGGACAGCGTGGTACGTGGTACCGACCAGCAGCAAGGCGACGACCAACCCGGTCATCGCCGTCAGGCCGACGTGATAGGGCGATTCTTCGTCCCCTGTGGAATCAGGCTGCAAAAGCTCGGTCGGAGTGAATGGATCACCATATCGCAGATCCTTTACGACCAGGGCTGCGGGTACGAGACACGTCGCGACCAGCGCGACCGGAATCATCATTGTGGCACAGTGAATCCAGGCGAGTCCGGCATTTGCCAGCGATAACAGGCAAAACCAGATCAATTGGCCCCGGAACGAAGGACGTCCCGTCATCATGATCGCTGCGCCCAGCGAGAGGCTGCCGAGCACCACCGTCAGATACTCAGGCAGCCGCCATGTGCTGATCGTGGCAATGCCGCGCGGGTCTCCACCGATGGCGAATGCCAGCAGCGCTGAATAGACGAGTGTCAATCCACCCGACCATAGCCGCATTTGCGGCTTCCATCGGGAAGACTGCCAGACGGCCAGTGCCACAGTACTGATTCCAATCAGCAGCACCAGCCACCAGGGAATTCGAGACGCATCCATGGGTTTGCCGAATTTGTGGAGTCGCCCCGGACAGTGCACCCGCCAATTTCAACGATCCCGATTTACTTTTTGGCGGTCGGGTTCGGGATAACGCGTTTGGCGACATCGATCTCGATCCCGCCGAACGTCTGTTCGTGCCGCTGGAGAAATGCTCCCAGTGCCATCCACAGGCGCTTCGCCGTGTAGTAATTCATGACCATCCGTTGGGACACTTTCACCGGCAGTGGCGATGCTCCAAACGGTTGCGGATTCAGGCCGAAGTCCAGCACCAGTTCTTCCGGAAGCCCGGCGACCCGGACAAAGTTGGCGTACAGGGGTTCCAGGTTTTCGGGCTCGATCACTGGTTGAGGCTGCCCGGCATTTCGTTCAACGTCGGGTGAAGCGGGGACATTCGGTTCCGTCATGTGCAGCGTTCCTGATGATGAATTACGTTGGACAGGCCATTCCTGCCGCATCATGGCTGCATGACAGAGAAACGTCAACAATTCCACCGGGATGTTCAAATGTTGCAGTAGAACTCGCGAGTGGTCGCTTTTTCCCCCGCCTGGCCACGGTTCGGCAAAGTCAACCTAGACTTCCCCGTCGCCAAACAACTCAAGATCGTCACAGGTGGCCGTCGATAAGAATAATGCGGGCCATCCCATGCAGAGCGCCGGTTCCGCGCACTCAGACTGAGAATGCACGTATGAAATCGCCCTCTAAAAAACATAAAACTGCCATTTGGAAATGGAATCCCGCCATCTTGCGCGCCGTGGCTGGTCTCGCACTCACATCGCTGGTGGCAGTCGGAGGCTACTTCGCCTGGATGAATTCTTCGCGGGGTACTGCCGATCCTGTGAATCAGGACGACGACGATGAATTTGTCGCGATCCTAGATGAACCCAAGGCCAGCGAACCTCGAAAACTGACCGCTTCGTTCGGCGAAGTTGTCTCGGCGGCTCACCAGACAGAATCCGACGAACCATCGACTGTTCAACAGGTCGGTTTCGGAACATCGTCACGGCCGGAATCAAACCCTGTCGCGTGGCTCGACGGGACGATTGAAATCGAACCGGTCGGGACTCCATCGCACGCGCTTCAGCCGACGACGGAAGATCCCCGGACTCGTGCTTTCAACCGATACACCAGAAAGTAACGGAACGTCATGTACGAACAGCATTGGGGACTACAAAAGACGCCGTTCGGCATCGATCGCAGCGAAGAATCGTATTACGTCAGCAATGCTCACCAGAGTGCTTTGTTGAAACTGCGATTTCTGGTCGACTATCGACGTGGAGCGGGACTGCTTGTCGGGCCCAGTGGTGTGGGCAAGACCCGACTTCTGCAGGCACTGCTTCCAGACTCGGAAACCGGCAGTTCGTCTGTCGTTCGTATCGTTTACCCGCTGATGAGTCCCTTTGAATTGCTGAGTCTGCTGGTCAACGAACTGGCAACAGAGCAGTCGGCTGCTGCGGGTGATTCACTCGATGTCCTGATCCAGCAGATTGTTGAACGCTTTCGATCACTCTCATCGCGGGGAACCCCCGCAGTGATCGTGATTGATGACGCTCACGCCATCACCGATCGACAAGTCTTTCAGTCCTTGCAATTGCTATTGAACTTTCAGCAGGTGCCGGGTTGTGAATTCACATTGATCCTGGCTGGCCAGCCGGAACTTGTCGGAATGACGAGACGGCTTCCTCAACTGGACGACCGGATTTCGATCCCCTGCATCCTGACAGCCATGACGGCCGACGAGACGTCGGCGTACGTCAGTCATCGACTGCAGGCGGCTGGTGCCACGGAACCAATCTTCAGCCGAAGTGCATTGCAGACAATCCACGAGCTTTCGGGTGGTCTGCCACGCCGCATCAATCGACTTTGCGACTTTGCTCTGCTGGTCGGTTACGCGGAAGGTCGCGGCCTGATCGACGCAGAGCACATCGAAGGTGTCTCCACCGAACTGAATCTGGCTCGCGCAGCTTGAGTATGGTCCGAGTCTGCTGTGTCATCCGAGTCCGTGGAATTCCAACTGGAACAAGATGATTTGGCATCGCAGAGTGTGCGCTGTGCTCAACGTCCATTACTCGCCAAGACGTTCGAAGTAACGCAGCATCCCTGTCTCGACGAATTCGAGATCGTTTCCGAATGCTGATTTGAAATCTTTCAGGCGTGACTCCTCGGCATACGGTTCCAGTGGATTCCGAGTGGCGACCTTTTTCAGGTAGCTGGCGAATTCCACCTGGCGGCTTTCTGCCAGATAGAACGACAAGGCCCAGGCCTGGCTGTAGGCATCCAGTGCCGACTTCTTGAACAGGGTGTCATTACGAATGAACGCTTCCAGCGATTTCTTCGGCCGACGCGTTCGATACTCGCGGAACCAGTTGAATCGCTCAGGATTGACTCGGCCGATTGCTTCACCACCTGCTTCTCGCTGACGAATTCCATCCGCTTCAAACAGCGTGGCCAGACCTTCGACCAGCCAGAGTGGTGACTGGCCGATGCGCGAATGGACCCCCGTGTTGAATGCCACCTGGTGCGTCCCTTCGTGAATGACCGTTCCGTCAACATCCTCTTCGGTCGACTGTGCATTGGCAGCCCGGTCGTAAAGCGCCACGCGATTTGAACCCGGCAGGTAAAACCCGACGAGACCCGGTTGAGGCTTCGCCCCTTCGCCAACGCAATAGTTAACGAACGCCTGCTCATCCGGCAGAACGACGGCGATCAGTGGAAATTCCGGTTCTGACATCCGGAACCCACGTGTGTCGAAATAGGTGTGGAACTGTCGGTAAATCCGTTCGAAAAGTGTCGCATATCGGTCAGCGGTTCCCTTTCGGGCTACAACCACGTAATGCGTTGTTGTCTTCACTTCGAAATTGCGACCGAATTCCGTTTGCAGACGATCACGGATCTCAAGCGATGAATACGAACGGAATTTCGGTGCGATTTCGTGGAAGTCGCTGACATCGTCTGTCTGGAATGAGGCCAGTCGTCCATCGCGTCGCAGCAACCAGCATTGCTGCTCATTATGAGCCGCGATCCGCCCTTCCAGTCGTTCTTTCCCGACTTTCAATTCCAGCAGAGCGACAGGTTCACCCCCGGCACATGTCGCTTGAGCGACAATGATCCCGGCGCACACTGCAACCAACCAACTTCCACGCCACATGACCCGTTCCTGTCAGTTCCGGCAAAATCCCGATACGCGACCGCATCTGCAAACATAGCTCGGGATCGCCAGACCTGCCGCAGAAATTCGCGGACCGTAACAGGGGAAACCAGCGATTGGTGACATCGCCACAACTTTCGCGCTGAACATCGGCCTTCGTGGATGATTTTAACGCAAGAGATTCTGGTCGAACTCTGGCCATTCGCAGGAACTGACGGCTTGTACGGATTTCTTTCACCACGAAGGCCACGAAGCACACGAAGGAAAGAAAAACTTGAATCCATGTTTGAGCCCGTTGTTGGCATTGTCTAAAACGAGTGCGTCGTCCAAATCTTGCTGTCAGCCAGTTTGATTCAAGTCAGCAATTGGACTTCGTCAGATTCATCTTCGTGTCCTTCGTGGTAAATTCATTCCACCAGTAACAGCCAAATGTTGGGGTTGTTTTTGACCTCACTGGTGCCATGCCGCAAACCCTTATGTCAAAAAGAGAAGCGCAATTGGTGATCTCGGCTCAGTGAGGAAAAGGTGCCGGACCTGGCTGGAATCCGTCAACGGATTTGCGACTCATTCCCGCTTCTGCGATACTGGAAGGGCATCATCACGTACCCCACGCTCGAAGGAATCCGGTCAGCTTCATGTCTCAAAATGTCGTCAAATATGCGACCTTACCCAATGGGCTGACTGTCCTCGTCGAGACAATGCCTGCTGTGCAATCTGCAGCGTTCGCGCTCCTTGTGGAAGGGGGTAGCGTCTACGATCCGCCACAACAGAATGGAACCGCGACGGCCCTGGCGGACTGGATGGCACGTGGAGCAGGTGACCGGTCCAGCCGCGAACTCCTCGCAGAACTCGATCGCCTGGGAATTCAGGGGAATGAAACGGCCAGCACCCAGCACCTCGTTTTTCGAGGCTCGTGCCTGGCGATCAACCTTTCCTCGGCACTGCGGGTTTACGGCGATATCGTCCTGCGACCGCATCTGGAAGAGTCCGAATTCGAAGCGGTCATGTCGGGGGTCGAGCATGGCTTACTGTCGATCGAAGATGAGCCTCGCCAGAAGGTGATGGTAGAACTGCTTCGCCGTTCCTATCCGCACCCTTGGGGCCAGCCCTCCGAAGGGACACTCGCCGACCTCGAAAACATGACTCCGGAAACGGTCCGTGAGCATTATCATCAGGTCGTGAAACCGCGCGGGGCTATCCTGGGGATCGCCGGGAACGTGACACTCGAAACTGTTCTCCCGGTGGTGACCGAGGTCTTCGGCGAATGGACCGGTGCAAACTCGCGGACTATTCCTTTCGGCACCTGTTCGCCCGTTCAAGAACATCTGGACCACGAATCGGCGCAGACACAGATCGGCGTCGCGTATCCCGCTGTTGCGTATTCTGATCCCGAATACTATGCCGCATGGGCCGCCGTGAACGTGCTCAGCGGCGGCATGAGTTCCCGCCTATTTACAGAAATCCGCGAAAAACGTGGTCTCTGCTATTCGGTTTACGCGACTCTCAACACCCTGAAGGATCGCGGGCAGGTCCTCTGTTATGCGGGGACAACATCTGAGCGGGCACAGGAAACACTCGATGTCTTGCGGACGGAACTGGTTCGCCTCGGAGATGGAATCGGAGAGGACGAACTTGACCGGTGCAAGGCCCGTGCGAAGAGTTCCCTGATCATGGCTCAGGAATCGAGTGGTTCTCGAGCCGCCTCGCTGGCGCGGAACTGGTACCACCTGGGACGGGTTGTCACGCTGCAGGAAGTGCGGAAAGAGATCGAAGCACTCACCGTTCAGACAGTCCTCGATTATGTGCACAAACACCCTGCCAACAATTTTTCGATCTTGACCATCGGACCTCAGGCACTCAAATAGACTTGTGCCAACGGGGCGAAGATTGATGTTCCCGGATGGCCGGAACCTTTGATGAAGTCGGACAACAAGAGACATCCATGCAGTTTCACCAAACTACGCTTCCCAATGGTCTGGAAGTCGTCGCCGAACTGAACGACGACGCCTACAGTGTCGCGTTCGGGTTCTATGTCAAAACAGGGGCTCGCGACGAAACGACCGCGGTTTCGGGAGTCAGCCACTTCCTCGAGCATATGGCATTCAAGGGGACGGAAAAGTTCTCGGCCGAAGACGTCAACCGGATCTTTGACGAGTATGGAGCTGACTACAATGCCATGACGGGCGAAGAAAGCACCATTTTCTATTCGTCGGTCCTGCCCGAATACCTGCCACAGACGTTTGAACTCCAGTCCAGCATCCTGTTCCCGACGTTGCGGCAGGATGATTTTGACATGGAAAAGAAAGTCATCCTGGAAGAGATCGGGATGTACGAGGATCAGCCTTCGTCGGTCGCGTACGACCGCGCGATGCAACTGCATTTCGATGGCCACGATCTGGGCCGTTCCGTACTGGGGACGTCGGCCAGCGTTTCGGCTCTGACATCAGAACAAATGCGGACCTACCACGCAGAACATTATCGGGCGGGAAATATCGTCTTGGCGGTGGCGGGCAATACCGATTGGAATACGGTTCTTGAACTCGCGAAGCAACATTGCGGTCACTGGCCGGCAGGTGCTGACGCACGACAAATCAGTGCTCCGAAATCCGTCGCGCAAACACAATACATTCTGAAGGATCACTGCCAGCAGGAGCAGATTATCCAACTCGCCTCGGCACCAACCTGCACAGATCCAAGACGCTATGCTGCCGAGTTGTTAACGGTGATTGTGGGTGATGACACCAACAGTCGACTCTACTGGGAACTCGTGGACCCGGGATTGGCCGAGTCGGCCGAGTGCGGCTATTACGAGTTCGAAGGGGCAGGAACCTACCTGACGTTTTTGAACGGTCCGCCGGAATCGACTCAGGAAAACATCGATCGGATTGCTCGACTGTACGATGCCGTGAATGCCGATGGCGTCACCGAAGATGAATTGGAGCAGGCCAAGAACAAGATTGCCACGCGAATCGTGCTGCGCGGCGAACGTCCGATGGGTCGACTCAGTTCACTCGGCGGCAACTGGCTGGCTCGTCGTGAATACCGCACGATCGAAGACGATTTACAGACACTGCGAAACGTCAGTATTCGTGATATTCGTGAGCTGGTTCGCGAGTATCCTTTGCTGCAGACAACGACAGTTGGTGTGGGACCGCTATCAGCACCGTGAACCTTGGCAGCACCGTGAACCCAGAATCGCCATGTGACATGACGCAACTTTTCATCACCACTCATCGCGTCGAATTCTTCGAGACCGATCTGGCAGGGATCGTCCATTTCGCGAACTATTACCGGTTCATGGAACAGGCCGAGCACGCGTTCTTTCGATCACTCGATCTGAAAATTCACGACACTCTTCCTGATGGAACCGTCTTCGGGTGGCCGCGCGTCGCAGCGAGTTGTTCGTTCAATTCACCCGCTCGATACGAAGATGAAATCGAAATCCGGGTGAGTGTCAGTCGAAGAACCAAACGTTCGCTCACCACGACATACTTGTTTCGACGGGGCGAAACGACGCTGGCGACAGGTGAAATGAAGACCGCGTATTGCATCGTTCCCGCCGGGGGAGGATTGCAGTCGGTCGACATGCCCGACGACTACTTCGAGCGATTAGGACGCGGTTTGCCCGACGCCTGACCGTAATTCTGGATGATGTATCAACCTGGTTCGCCGCATCAATGAAGCGGGACGGACCATTCGGTCCGTCCCGTTGAATGTCGTCGCTTCAAACGGATCGTCAATCTTCAGCCACAGGTACGGGCGGAACGGGAGCGAATGTCGCTGGCTGGACCGTATTGCCAGAGACTTGGCCGGTTGCTGCCAGTGGATGTGACGCCGTCCCCGCGTGCACCTGATGGCAATGCGGACAGCTCGCCGAATAGTTTCGGTCGTGTTGGCATCCCGCCGCTACGAACGTGAACCCGACAAAGAACAGGGTGACAACAAACCGCAAGATAACTCCTTTCAAGGAAAACGATCGATCACCGAATCCGCTGGAAATCCCTTTCGCAACCGGCGAGATCGGAGTGTCTGCAGAGATCGGCAGAATCCCTTTTCCATTTGCATCGACCAGATGCATTGAACCGACTGATGTGGAAACCGAAGTCCGGTTATTCTGGCTGTACCGGTAACTTTGGTCGCTCCTGAAGTGTCGAAATTACCGAAAGTTCTCAAATTGCATTGGAATGGGCCAAAAATCTTACAGATCTGAACGGCAAAATCGATTCAGCCCTCAAGACCGTGGATTTTAGGCTGCTGGTTTCAGCAGCACGCGCCCATGGAGCCCGAGTACGCCGGCTGCCTGTCGCGTTGGCCACGACTTCAAATCACCGCATAAACCTGGCTTCGCTCGGGATTCCCGCGGTAACGCATTTGTCAGTCGTGATATACCCGCGAGCCCACAGCGTCCTTTCAACCATCACTTTCAGGACAGTTTCCAGGCTCGTCTGGGCCTCGCGACTTTCCAGCACTCCTAAAGCCCGGGCAATGGCTTCGAGTGTGCAGAGGCTCTTGTCGTTTGGCTGCACTCGCAGTCGATATTCCGAGGGTAAGCCCTCGGCCACTTTGACGTGAGGGATTCCTGCCAGTGCTGGTTCGCGACGGGCGAATTTCTGAGTCTGTCGCCACTTTCCGTCGGGAACGATCAGATTCACTGGACCTGACAACTGCGCGACGAATTCCGGCGTCAGTTCTGCAGCAAATGGGCTGGGATAGAGGAGCAGTGCCTGACGATCAGGCTGAATCAGCCCCTCGGTCGACAACTGGTCACCTTTGCGACCGTTGACTCGGATCTCGCTGTTGATCAATGCCTTGTGAGCCAGCCGCGCGGTGTTACTCGGCAAGACTTCTTCTGAGGTATGCATCAGAATGATAACGCGCGTCTGTAACTGAAGCTGCGGTATGAACTCGCAGAAACAGAGTGGCTTGCGGATTTCACAGCCAGGGCACCGGTGAGCGGACAAGACTCGCCGCATCGGCCCGCCTTGAAATTGAGGAATGATAAATAAGGGAAAAAGCCCATGATATCATCTGCATGCGTTCGCCGAAACGATGATGCGAGAGACGCAGGGCCAATGCCTTTTTGAAGATGGCGAGGATGTAGGGTGGGACAAGTGGCGCTTCGCCGCGCCGGCCCACCATCATTTCTCGACATTCGGCTTTGGTGGGCCTGCGCTCGAAGCGAGCTGGTCCCACTCTACATTGAAAAAGGCGATTGCCCTGGCGAGAGACGACCTTGGTGGCGGATTAGGTCGTTGCGTGCCACGCGACTCGAACGAGACGCTTTTTTGAGTTCCGAATGCATCCCAATCCCAATCGGGAAGAGATTCCTGGATTTGGTGGCGTACGGAAATGTGGTACGTTTGCGACTTCAGTCCCGTTAGTAAAAAAATCCCAATCAGTGTCTGTACGGCCGTTGATGTTCCTGAAATTGATTTCCGAAGAAAGAAGCAATCCCCCAGATGTCTCGTGCACCTCATCAGGCTCGTAAGAAACCCGAACCGAAACCGGGGCCTCGACTGCTGCGTCCGTATCCGGGCCCTCAGGGTGGTCGTCGACCGTCCGACTACGATCTTGAAGCGCGGCAATGGGAAATCGTGATCAGTGGAGATCTGGTCGACAAGGATGGACAACTGCACGAAAAACTGATGGACCTCCCCCGGAATTCACGTGGCACGATCTTCTTTGACTCGTGCGGCGGTAGCGCCTATGTTGGACTGGCGCTGGCCAGCCTGATTCGTCTGCGCGGTCTCAAGGGGATCGGTGTCGTTGCGGGAGAATGTAGTTCGGCAGCTTTGATGCCGTTCGCTGCCTGCACTGAGCGGTACGTCACCAGGCATGCCTCATTGCTGTTTCACCCGATCCGCTGGCAAAGCGAAGAACAAGTCCGACTGGAAGAAGCGGCCGAGTGGGCTCGACATTTCCGCGTGATGGAAGCGGACCACGATGCGTTGATGGCCCGACTGTTCAACTGTTCGCCGGAGATCATCCAGACATGGAGCAATCCCGGTCGATTCGTGTCAGGTGAAGAACTCGTTGCCGCAGGTCTGGCAAAGTTGATCGACTTGTTCTCGGGAGACGTTTGGACGCAGATTGCGCGGCTTCGTTCATAGCAAACACGATTGAATCGTGGTGAGGAACGCGAATCTGTAATTCAACAATCAGATCGTCGGTGGATTCAGTTGCAATGTACCCGACAATGAGCATTCGAGGTTGAGATTGTGATCGGCTGATCTTCACGCGGAGCGATGAAGGCTCCTGAGGAACATGACGTCGGTACCAGTGCCAAGTCGGCCAATATGGGGTGTTTTTCAGAAACACGGGAGGTTCCGGTCTTGCGGCCCAAGTGGGCCAGTAGTTCACCCAGCCAGGGCCCTGCGGCCCTGGAAATCGATGTAATAACAGGACCTGAGGCCTGAAGGGCCGAACAT
>CAIWEX010000396.1 GCA_903911795.1 uncultured Schlesneria sp. | reverse complement strand
TGCCGAGAAACCAAAATGGAGTGCCGTCCGTCCGCCGACGGGACACAATGTCTGACGCTGGTTTTGAGCATTCTCTGCTACAAACCGCGAAAGTTCCAATTGCGTTGCCGGGGTAAATTCAGTTGCAGACAACCGTCAGTTCCTTGTTTTGAATCGCCGTCCATCGAGTTCGACATTGCTGATCGCAGGCTGCGGATTACATCGCAGCGCGACGTCCCGGCTTCACTTTTGGCAGATGCTCGTTTCCACAACCGGCCGATGTCGGCAGCATCTTGCCTGGGCTGCAACGACCCGTCGGGTTGAAGCAGTCGCGAATCGATTTCATCACGACCAGGTCTTCCGGAGCAAACAGCTTATCCATGAAGCTAATCTTTTCGACCCCGATGCCATGTTCGCCAGTCACACTGCCGCCCATGTCGATACATTTTCCCAGGATCTCATCACTGGCGAGCAACACACGTCGCACCTGATCCGCATCCCGTTCATCGAACAACAGAATGGGATGAATATTTCCATCACCGGCATGAAAGACATTCACAATCCGCAAGCCATGCCGCTGCCCGCAAGCGGTGATGAATTCGAGAATCTCGGGAAGCTTTGTCCGGGGGACGACGCCGTCCTGCGTGCAATAGCTGGGACTGAGGCGACCGATCGCTCCGAATGCCTGTTTCCGGCATTTCCACAACAGCATTCGCTCTTTCGGAGTGTTCGCCTGACGCACTTCGCGAGCACCACTCTGGTTACACAGTGCAATGATCCGCTGAGCTTCTTCGTCCACCGCGACTTCCAGGCCGTCGACCTCGATCAACAGGACGGCTCCTGCATCCAGCGGGAAGCCAAAGTGAAAGGCCTGCTCCACCGCACTGACGATCCCCTGATCCATCATTTCCAGGGCGGCGGGAACGATTCCCGCACCGATGATTTCGCTGATTGCTCGTGTCGCATCGCCGACGGTTTCGAACACACCGAGCATTGTCCGATAAGCGGCGGGATCACGCGTCAGGCGGACAATCACCTTGGTGCAGATCCCCAAGGTCCCTTCGCTGCCGACGAATAAACCGGTCAAATCGTATCCCGGAACGTCTTCGACCGTCCCGCCAAGCATCGCCACGGTTCCATCGGGCAGAACAACTTCAGCCCCCAGGACATGATTGACGGTCACGCCATATTTGAGCGTATGAGGCCCGCCCGAATTGGTGGCGAAGTTTCCGCCGATCGTGCAGGCTCCCTGGCTCGACGGATCCGGAGCATAGTGGTATCCCGACCCTTTCAGGTGTTGCGTCAGATGGACGTTGACCAATCCCGGTTCGACGATGGCGTAACGATCACGCAAGTTGACTTCGATAATCCGCTTCATTCGCGTTAGCGAAATCATGACACCACCACCGATCGGCAGGCAACCGCCGGCAAGGCTTGTTCCGGCTCCGCGGGGAACGAACGGGACTTCAAATTCGTTGCAGGCCCGCACGATGGCCACGACCTGCTCGGTGTCGGCGGGAAAGACCACGACATCGGGGCATTTCTTTTCGACGGTATAGCCGTCGCACTCGTAAACCAGCAGTTCTTCACGTTCCACCAGCAGACCGGCATCCCCGACGATCGAACGGAGTCGATCGAGGAGCTTTTGGGGGCGAGCGTTTGTGGGCACGGGCTCAGCGAGTGCTGTCGTCATACGTCAGTTCACCTGTCGGAAAAAACGCCTGAAATTCTGTGAACCGCATTCTAGGCGGGGAGCGGTCTGCACGCCATCATGAGCGGACACCTTTCAGCGTTAGCCATCCGCGTTTGCTGAAAAACCGCAATTCGCAACTGACAGCGTTTTTTCAGGGAGCCGGGCCAATGAGCAGAGAACCGATACCGACCTGGTTTTTTGTCCTTGTCGCCGTCAGGCAAAACAACAAATACTTGCTGGTCCACGAAGCCAAACATGGTCAATTGTGGTACTTCCCTGCTGGTCGGGTCGAACCGGGCGAGGACTTTATCGCGGCGGCGGAGCGTGAGACGCTGGAAGAGGCGGGGATTCCGATCGAGGTTACGGGAATCGTCCGAGTTGAGCATACGCCGATTCCTCAGGGGACTCGGATGCGACTGATTGTCACCGCCAGGCCGATCGACAATTCTCCGCCAAAGTCGATTGCAGACGAAGAGTCACTCGAGGCTCGCTGGTTTACCTTTCAAGAACTCCATCATCTTGCTCTACGCGGCGACGACGTTCTCGCGGTGTTTAACTATCTCGAACACGGCGGAGAAGTCGCTCCGATCACTGTTCTTTCTCGCGAAGGTCAATCGTTTCGCTGAATTCAGCCGTCAAACGGCCAGTTCGCGACCCGGTGGTGGTTACGCAGACTCGGTGCGAACTTCGCAACTCCATTGGTAGAAGTATGGCTTCTGGGTTCTCAACGGGCGAATTGGTTTCTACACTGCATCGACTTGTCAGGATGGCTGGCAAGTGTGAGCGGTTGCACGCAGCTGCATTCTTAATTTCAACTTGAAATCTCTTGACCTCACCATGCCTCGATACGACGCCAAACGCATTGAACCCAAGTGGCAGGCCTACTGGGATCAGCATCAGACATTCCTTGTCGAGTCCTTCGACGCTGCCAAGCCGAAGATGTATGTCCTCGACATGTTCCCCTACCCTTCGGGAGCGGGACTGCATGTCGGACATCCTGAAGGCTACACGGCGACAGATATCATCTGTCGTTACAGCCGGATGCTTGGCAAACAGGTACTGCATCCGATGGGGTGGGATGCGTTCGGACTCCCTGCGGAAGAATATGCCATCAAGACGGGGACTCATCCGGCAGTCACAACTGGCAAGAATATCGAAACGTTCAAGCGGCAATTGAAGATGCTCGGTTTCAGTTA
>CAIWEX010000395.1 GCA_903911795.1 uncultured Schlesneria sp. | reverse complement strand
CTACGAACACGACCCCATACGTACCTGGCGGAAACTTCGGGGTCCCAGGTCGCTGGGCTGATGCTGACAACGGCAGCGGGATCTCTGGGCCAACATTCAATCGTGGTCCCATCATTAACAACAACAAGACCCCAGCCGGCGGGCCATCGACCTGCCCTTGGAACATCAACAACTGCGGTCCGAACGATGAACCATTCAGCCTGCATGTTGGTGGTACGCACGCACTGATGGGTGACGGTGCCGTTCGCTTCATCTCCGAAAACATCGATTTCAACACTGTCCGTCGCCTGGCCAGTCCTAAGGACGGCGAAGTTGTTGGCGACTTCTAAGCGATTCTGTTGATTGGGATTTCAAAATGAACAGCCTCGTTCACGCAAGTGGACGAGGCTGTTTTCATTGTCTGATCAGGGCTTTGCGACCTTGGCAGGCAATTCGATGGGCGGGCCGATTCGAATATCGCGAAACTTGACGACCGTGCTGTGATTCTGCAGTCCCAGGAATCCGCTGACGGAGCGCAGGGCAAGTAGCGGCGATTCGGTGCTGGTCACATCTGTCACCTGATAGCCATTGTGCCATGTCGTCACACGGCCTCCGTGGCAGTTGATTTCCAGGGTGTTCCACTCACCGGGAACTCGACTGACACGCGGGTTGGCTCCGGCAATGTCATAGATCGAGGCTGAATACTGATAGTCCTTCAGCTTCAGATGTTGAGGGGCGGCGTCATCGAGAATCTGGACTTCGAAACCTGCGGGGGGAAGTTTGTCTGTCTCGCGGTGGTGATTGCCGTCCTTGGGAACTCGAACGTAGACTCCGCTGTTGCCCCCGGTGGAAAGTCGGTATTCCAACCGCAGGTCGAAGTCAGCGTACTCAGCCACACTTCGCAGCCAGGGCCCTTTTTGTCCCGAGCAGACCAGCAACCCCTCTTCGACCGACCAGCAACTTTTCGTCTCGCCGCCCTCGCCTTCCCAGCCGGTCAAATCCTTGCCGTTGAACAGCGACTTGTAGCCTAGTTCCTTGATCTGAATGTTTTTCAGCAGGAATTGGCCCCCCTTCGGAACTTCGACCTGAAGTCCGATGTATCCATCCCGCTGCTGAAGTCCCCCGACCGAGTACGCTGGCTTTCCGTTGATCTGCAGCGTGACAGCGTCACCAACGACTTTCAGATCGAACGCGTTCCATTCGCCTGGCTTGACTAGCCCCGTACTTTCGGCACCCGGCAGACTGCCGATATTTCCTTCTTTTCCTTGCAGCAGATTGACTTGATAGGCAGGTTTCGGAGACGGCTTGCCATCCTTGCCGGCGCGGATGTAAATCCCGGCGTCGTAGTTCGCCCCTTGCAGAGCTTTCCATTCGAGATGAAGTTCAAAGTCGCGATAGGTGTGATGACTGCGGAGCCATCCATCGCCTGCCTTTAGCCGCAGGCAGCCATCAATGACGTCGACATCGCAGTCGTTTTCGATCGACCAGCCATGGAGCGAAACACCGTCAAAGAGTGACCGTGAGACCGACGGAGTTTCTTGAGCTGAGGCTGGTCCGGGCAGAGTCGTCATTGAGGTCACCATCAAGGCCATCGTCAGTGCGGTCAATCGGATGCAACTCATCAGGAAACTCTCCGCAGAAAAAGGGGCTGTTGGGCGGGATCCAGGAACAACTCCCGGCCACCCATCAAGGCAAGTGCAGCGTCAACGCTAAGAATTCGGGTTTGGTCCGTCAACCGCTGAGGGCTTAGTTCCAGGCGCCGAAGACGTCACAGGCCGTAGCCAGTGGGTAGAGCGAAGCGTCAATGACGCTGTGAGGTAGTTTGGGAGTCCTGGACTCCACTGAGTGTCTAACAAATTGTTTTTGAAACGCAGAGAGCGCAGAGGACGCTGAGGTAAAGGCAAGTGGAAATCGCCTTCTCCTGTCTTTGCTCTGTGATCTCCGCGCCCTCTGCGTTTCAAAAGTTTTTGGTCGCAAAGATGTGCGGCGGGCCAAAAAAGAAAACCCGGCCAAATTGGCCGGGTTTCTTTGACGAAGCGGAATTGTCGTGTCGCGTGCCCCCCGGCCGCAACGACAACATTCGAGCTCATCGTCCCCCTGATCCGAGAAAACTGAACAGCCCACCCTTTTTCTGGGGTTTCTTCTCTTCAGTCTTTTCTTCTGGCTCGCCAGGCCCATCCAGGCTCTGCACGAGTTGCATGATACTTTTCGTTACCCGGGCTTTGGGGGCTTGTGTCACAAGCGGAACCCCATTGTTTCGTGCTTCGACCATCGTCGCATAGTCATTCGGAATCGTGGCATAGATGTCACGTCCCAGCGTCTCCAATGCCTTGTTCAGGCTGATCGTGTTGTCGTCCAGTCCCATTCGGTTCACGACGACCTTCACCTTATCGTACAACCCCTGGCGTCGCTTGAAGAATTGCATCAGGCGAACGGCATTTCGCAGGGATGGCAGATCGAGTTGTGTGACGATCAGGATCACGTCCGACAGCTCCATCGCCGCTTGATCAAGTGCGTTAAACGATTTGCTCAGGTCGATCACGAGGTGGCTGAAAGTCGCTTTCAATAACGAAATGACGCGGCGCAGTTCATCGGGGCCGATCGGAGGATGGTCTTCCATTTCTACCGGTCGTGGCAACAAGAACGCACCGCAATCATGCTTGGTCAATGATCGCTTCAACAGCGCGTAATCGAGGCGGTTGATGTTGTCGGCAACATCCTGAATTGTGTAATCAGGAATGATATCAAGCCAGACGTCAGCATCACCCAGGGCCAAGTCCAGATCGATGATTGCAACACTGCGAGACGCCTGCTGTGCGAAGCAGCAACCCAGATTGATCGCCAGAGACGTACAGCCGATTCCCCCCGAAACTCCAGCAACGCTGATCACCTGACTGGAACGAACCGTACCGTCGCCAGAATTCTTGTTGACCGTCTGCCGAATTCGTTCGAGTGCCGCCAGGAATTCTTCGAGCTTGAGCGGGCTGGTCAGAAACTCTTTCGCGCCGTTGCGAACGGCCTGAAGAATCAGACTTCCTTCCTGATGTCCACTGATCGCCAGGATCTGGCAGGCAGGATGATTTTGATGGATGGAACCAATCAATTCGATGGAACGCGTTTGATCGGAATCGAGAGCGACGAGTGCGATATCAGGCTGCGTCTGCATCAGCACGTCACTGAAGGCGTCGTAACGAGAACATTCGGCTTCCAGCCAGACGGTATCGATTCCAAGAAGGAGAGTCTTCAACGAATGTCGCGTGACGTCGTTCGGATCGACGATCGCGAGCCGGATGACGCTTTTCATGAAACTGTGACCTCATTTAGACGAAAGTCGCCGGACAAACGGAAAAATTACCGTCGGAAACCTTAATGGCGAACCTGAAAATCGACCGACTTTTCACAACTTAACTATACATCATGCAGCAACCCCAAAGCCGCCACACGCTTACTGTACTCGGCCAAACACAACTGCGTCTGGCTTCTCCTGTTCATCTTCGAAACCGAATTCTTGTCCATCGACAAGCGAACAACGTGAGCGTCTTTCCACCTCCGAGCGACAGCTCGAACCGGCGTCAAGGGGCCACCCCTTGTGGTTAGAACTTGATCGGCTTGGAATCGACTCCCTTTTTGGCGGACGCTGGTTCGACGGCATCGTCCTTACGTTTGTTACTGGCCTTATATCCTGCCTGAGCGGCTTGATCGGTGTTACCGCGCGGAGTGGTATCGAATCGGTTGGGGATTGATTTGGTCAATCGCGAATTTCCGCCTGACCGCGACGTCACGCCGTCCCCTTTGGGGGAAGGTGGCAGTGCATCACCTGAGTTGACTCCAAGTGGTGCGATTAACCCCCCAGTTCCTGGTGCTGGAGTGA
This sequence comes from uncultured Schlesneria sp., assembly GCA_903911795.1. Classification (GTDB taxonomy): domain Bacteria; phylum Planctomycetota; class Planctomycetia; order Planctomycetales; family Planctomycetaceae; genus Schlesneria. The sequence continues at coordinate 1,295 of CAIWEX010000395.1, read as the reverse complement.
TTTCTCCACCGCCGTTTGGAACCGCTGTGGGTGCCAGAGTTGGTGTCGCAGGTTGGTATCCAGTCGGGGCTCCCTGCCACGGAGCATCCGGACGAACGTTGACCGAAATTCCTGGGTCGCAGGCACCACCAGGCATGTCGCAGTCAGGTCCGATTTTGGGGACTTCCATCAGCCCCTTCAGATAAAGTTCGCGATCCGTCGGAAATGTGGTGGTGCGACCTGGTCCGACCGGCGGCATCTGGTCGGCCTGCATTGCACTGACATATTCCGGAGTGATCATGATGATCAATTCGACTTCGGACTGACTGTACTCCTTCTTACTGAAGGCCGCACCGATTCCCGGAAGTTCCCCCAGGAAAGGGGTCTTCTGAATCGTTCCAGTGATGCGGTTGCTGATTAAGCCGCCCAGCACCAGAGTTTGCCCAAAATCCATTTCGACGGTTGACTGAACACGACGGCGGGTGATTCCTGGGACCGTTGTACCGTTCAGCGTGATCTGGTTTGCGACGTCTTTTTCACTGACTTCTGCGTAGACCTGCTGTCGCAACCGAGTCGGGCTGATGACAATTGGTAAGGCCTGCAGGATCACGCCGAACTCTTTCCATTCGATCGTGACCGTCCCCAGACTTTGGGGCACAGGGATCGGGAATTCACCACCATTGTCCAATTGAGCCGCCTCGCCGCTGCGTGTGACCAGCACAGGTTCCGCAGCGATCTTCAGCAATCCTTCGGTTTTCAATGCCTGTAGGAATCCTTCGAATCCAAATCCATTACCTGTCACACCAAGTCCCATGGTTGGTGGTGCACCACTGGTCGGAGCGATCGTTGCCGTGGGGATGCCACCAATCGGTGCCGTCAAAGCGGTCAGCGGAGTGATTGGACCGGGGACGCTGGCGAGTGCCACGTTCTTGCCAAATACGGCAAAGTTCAGGCCGAACTGGCGCAGCTTGGATCGCTGGACTTCCAGAACTTTGACTCGTAACTGAACTTCTTGAGGACCGCCGACCTTGATCTGGTTGACGACATTGGGCGAGTACAACTGTGCCAGTTCCGTGATGCTGGCAATCTGCTGAGCGTCTGTCACCCAGCCTCGCAGCAGGACGGCATTACCTCGCAACATGGTTGCCTGGATCGCAGAATTCGGAAATGCACGATTCAGCACAGACTGCAAGAGCCGGGCATCCCCGGAAACAAACACTTCAATCGTGTGAACCTGCTTGTTGCGGTCCGTGACAATCATCGTCGTCACGCCCTGTTCGAGGGCCTGAATCCGAAGCTTGTTCTTGTCCAGAGCG
>CAIWEX010000394.1 GCA_903911795.1 uncultured Schlesneria sp. | reverse complement strand
GCGCGTGCGGCGTCGTGTACGGGGGCCGGGAGCGGTGAATCAGGGGTCAGCCGGTAATTCACGGCGGCGCACGAGATACCCTTTTGCAGGAACGGTTCGTAGGCTGTCGTGTTCTGCTTCTTGTCGCCAGCGGTCCAGCCACCTCCGTGGATATAGACGAGCAAAGGTCGTGGCCCCTCCCCTTCTGCTTTCCAGAAGTCGAGAACATTTCGAGCGTGGGGGCCGTATGAGACGTCGGCGTGTGTCGGTTCAAGCTGCGGCTTCGGATCGGCCGCCTGAACTGTGGTTACCAACGCCAACAATGAAAACCAGGTGATGAGCTTCATGTGATCCCTTGTCTGATTGAACAGAAACGGCCCACGCGTTCGACGGGCGCAGGAAGCGATCAAGGATACTCGGTTTTCGGACGATTTGCGGCGACGCAGCTAAGAATTTTGGGTGGAGACCATCAGCCAACGGACGCTATCACATGGTTCGAACCGGACGCTCGCGCGTTCCGGCTGATGGTTGGAACCGAATTGCATGTCGCGACAAGGATTGGGGCGTTATGCCAGATCGCGATCTTCAAACAGGATGAACGCCAGCAGGACCGTTGCAGTGCAGTAGCACCCACAATAGATCGCCGCGTAGCCGAGATAGATCGGGGGAACCAGGTCACCTGTCGCGACGGCCGCACTGATGTTGAAGACGTCCAGTCCCGGCATGGCCGTGGCAATCAACTTGGACATGAACCGTACGAATTCCAGTCGTGTCTCACCGACTCGAACCAGAATCCCTGCCAGGTGTCCGACGACGAAGATGGCAAAGCAGGTTGTCAGATTCACCACCATCGGAACTCGCGTCGAAATCGCGACGCTGATCCCCGACAACACCGCGATTTCCATGAACAGCAGAACCAGTCCTGGAATCACCTGAGTCACTTCTGCGATACGCTGAGCCAGTTCCGGCAGATCCTTGCTGGATTCCTTCGCATCGTAGGCCACCTTGTAATAGATGCAGCCCAGGAAGACGATCACGAGGGGAAGCATGTACCACAGGACGGCCTGCAGGATGCCGATGTACTTGCCCAGCACGAACTGCCGTCGGGTAATCGGCTTCGACAGCAACGTCATTGCCGTCTTGCCTTCGATTTCGTCGGCGACGCTGGTGCTGGCAGTCCAGACGGCAATCAGCAATCCCGAGATCAGAATCGTTGCCAGGCTGCAGTCCTTCAACATTTTCACGTCTTCGCCGAGCGAATAGAACGGCAGAATCGTGTTGACCAGCAGAATCACAATGGCAAGGGCCATGCAGAGCAGAAACACAGGCTGACGAACCGCTTCCTTGGTTGTGGCTCGGGCAATGATGCCTGCTTTGGTTGTGTAAGAAAACACAATCAAGCCCACCAGCATCAGCAGTCCCACGACGTTGGTATACATCCATTCCGTCGGAGTACCACGCGACAAGGCCCCATCGGCCGCGACAGCGTCTGCTGCCCCAAGAACCATTGGTACCCAGAAGTTCGTCGAAAGCATTCGAAACCTCAAACTGGAACTGGCCCGGAAAATGGGCGATGAGAAATCTAGGGAATCTTCCGCCCGAGCGTACGCTCGTTTGAAACAATCCGTTGGACAAACCGTCAGGTTTTCCCCAAAGCCAGAAATGTACCGTAGTTGAGTCGGGAAGAAAACCGAGTTCCTACGCGGTGATGGCAAGACTGATGGCTTTTGAGAAACAGGGCAATACGAGCGCAATAAGATAGTCGTGGTTCGCTCCCGCGAACCAACGCCGTTTTCCTTCCAACTCGAAGTTTTTTCTGATTCAAAAAGACGAAGAAACGTTGGTTCGCGGAGCGAACCACGACTATCTAAGTTGAAACCCGTGAATGCTTTACTTGGCGTTAGCAACCGAACCGCTGCTGCCAACACTCAGTGAAAGCGATCGAGTCGCCTGGTTTCCCTGAACTTGTGACACCGCGTGGATCAACCGCCGCGTGGGGGGTGTCCAGGGGCGAGCTGTCAGAAAGATCTGACGTTCCTTCTCGTTGGCCCTGACGAGAACTCCGGATAGGCCAATATTGTCGACAATAACGCCATGCGGAAGGTTGTCGACGTCAAACTTGACGTCGCCGTCGAAACCGTTTCGGTCGACGACTATCTTGGCCGTGATCGTTGTGCCAGGCTGAATCACCAAGCCACCATCCGCTCCGACAAATCGGGGATCGTCGGGAACCAGCGTCACTCGGAATTGCGGC
>CAIWEX010000393.1 GCA_903911795.1 uncultured Schlesneria sp. | reverse complement strand
TTTGATTGACTGTGTTTTGCCCTGTCGTTGAGACACGCAAATACAACGCCACACGCTTGGTCATGGCTCATTCCTTTTTTCAGTTGGTCAGTTGCTAAAAGTGGCTACGGAAATAAGTTGATTGCCGTAGTCAGATTCCACGCAGAAAAATGCCGTTAAACGCGGCTCTCCGAACGTCAGTTTCTGATGGGTTTTTGGTAGATGGCCGTTTTGGCTGGTTTTAGTGTGACCTGCCTCGATTCTCCGGACCAGATTTAACTTGAGAGAACGGCTCCTTGGTTGTGGTTGTGTCCCTGCTGGGACGGTGATGCAACGGGCCGGGGCGCGGAGGCCCCACGCACCGCAGCGTCCCGGCCCGTTGCTTTCCCGGATGCTGCGTTCTGTTTGGCCACCAACTCGGCCGGTGTCAGGTAGCCGAGGCTCGAATGCGGTCTAACCTCGTTGAAGTGTTTGCGCCACGCCTCGATCACGACCTTGGCCTCGGCGCGAGATCGGAACCATTCGAGACTCAGACACTCGTCGCGGAACTTGCCGTTGAAGCTCTCAACGGCGCCATTCTGCCAAGGCTTGCCCGGGTCGATCAATGCCGTGCCGATGCCTTGGTCCGTGATCCATCCGAGCAACGCTTTCGACACAAACTCCGGGCCATTGTCTGAACGCAGGTACAGCGGCGCGCCGCGTGCGGCAATCAGCCGCCCGAGCACGTCGATGACATGGTGTGAGCGTATGCGGCCGGCGACCTCAATCGCCAGTCCTTCCTTGGTCCATTCGTCGGTTACCGTCAAACACTTGAGCTGCTGGCCGTTGGCGCAGCGGTCGAAAACAAAGTCATAGGACCAGACCTGGTTCGCACCCGTCGGTGCAAGAGGCCGCGGCCGGTGGCCCTTAATGCGCTTACGCGGCCGTTTGCGCGGCACCTGCAAGCCGGCCGCCTTCCACAGACGCCAAGTCCGTCCGGGGCTCATCGCGTGACCGTCGCGGCCCAGAAAGATCCTGATCCGCCGATACCCGAAGCGCGGATACTGCGCCGACAGCGCCTTCATCCGCGCGATCACCGCCGCATCCCGGGCGATCTTACGACCCTGATAGCCCAAGCTCGATCGTCCAACTGAGAAAAGCGTGCAAGCCCGGCGAACCGGGAGACCGCGCTCCCGGCCGTACGCCACCTGTTCCCGCCGGGCCGGCACGCTCACCATTTTTTTGCAGCGACTTCTTTCATGACCTCGATCTCGAGATCACGTTCCGCAACCAGCTTCTTCAGACGGGCGTTCTCGGCCTCAAGTTGCTTCAGACGGCGAACGTCGTCCGCCTGAAAACTCCCGAACCGCTTCTTCCACGTGTAGATCGTCTGCTCGCTGATCGCGTGGCGCTTGGCAACCGCCGCCACAGGGTCCCGATCCGCCTCCCGGATGATCGACACCATCTGCTCGTCCGTAAACTTCGACTGACGCATGCTCCCCTCCTGTCAGGGAGCCAATCTCTCACATAATCAGCGGTCCGAAAAACCGGAGGCAGGTCAGTTCCCCGCTGAATTGTCGCCTCGTGATTAATTGAACCGCACCAACTCATTTTTGGGTTCCAACCATCCGTGATTCCCCCAATTGAACTACAGTCATATCACAGTCATTATGGATAACCTGTCTGTCGGGGTTTTTGCTTTTCACCTCACAGGCGGTCCGTTACCTGGCGAAGACTTAGAATTTTTTACAAAGGCGTTCAGGGAGCCCATCCGTCATCCCAGGTGTAATCGACACCCGGACGTCGTCCAGTTCACCTCGCGAATTAGCTGTCCACCGTGGGGCAATGCAAATGGAAGTGTTGAGAGGCGTTACGTCGCGCAGAGCCGCGCTGCGGTTGCATAAGATGAGTGGAGGTACGGGTGGTCGACGAGAAGCTTGGTACGCATAGCCCAGATTTAACGGG
>CAIWEX010000392.1 GCA_903911795.1 uncultured Schlesneria sp. | reverse complement strand
CGTCATGGCAATAATCGGGATATGTGTTCCCAGGGAAACTTCCAATTGTCGGATGGCCTGTGTCGTTTCCAATCCATCCAATTCGGGCATCTGCACATCCATCAGGATCACATCGAATTTCTGTCCTTGCCATTTCTGCAGTGCAATGCGACCGTTCCCCGCCACGGTCACTTGATGTCCCTGTCGCGCCAGGACACCCACCGCCAGTTTCTGGTTGGCAAGGTTGTCCTCTGCCAGCAGGATTTGCAGCGGACGAACGGTGGCTGCGGGCAACGTTGGCTCGCGGTCCCGCACAGCCAATCGCATTGTTTCCACGCCCAGCGTGGTCACGATCGCGTCGAGCAATTCGGATTGTTTCAGCGGCTTCATCAGTCGCATGGAAATCCTCAGTTGTTCGCGACGATCGGTGTCCCCCTCGCGTCCTCCTGAGGTCAGCATGATGATCAGGGTCGAGTCGAACAAAGGCTCCGCACGAATCCACTCGGCCAGCGTGAATCCATTGACTTCGGGCATGTTCACGTCGGAAAGCAGCAGACGGATCGGGGCTCCGCGCGAATACGAGTCTCGCAGAACCTGGAACGCTTCTCTGGCTGAGGCTGCCACAACGGGAATCATTCCCCAGTTCATTAACATGTCGCGCAGAATACGGCGGTTTGTGGCGTTGTCGTCGACAATCAGTACTGACAAGTCTGCGATCAGATCGGTCTGCTGCCGTGCCAGTTGCAGAGCGTCGGCGGCGACACCAAACTGCGCGGTGAAATGAAAAGTGCTTCCTTCTCCGAGTTCACTCTCGACCCAGATTCGTCCCTGCATCAATTCGACCAGTCGGGAACTGATGGCCAGGCCCAAACCGGTTCCGCCGTAAGTGCGAGTCGTCGAACTGTCGACTTGTTGGAACTCTTCGAAAATGCAGTCGAACTTGTCGGCAGGAATACCAATGCCGGTGTCAGTCACGGAGAAATGAAGTCGCACACCCGCCTCGTCGCGTGATTCGCAACTGACAGTCAGGACGACCTCACCCTGCGGCGTAAACTTAATCGCGTTCCCGATCAGGTTCACCACCACCTGCCTCAAACGTGCGTAATCACCGATCAGCATCTGTGGAACATCGCGACTGACTTCGAAAGCAAGTTCCAGGCTGGCTCGCGACGCTCGGACGGCCAGCGACTTCATCGTATCGCCGAGTGTTTCGCGAATGTCGAACGGGGCCCGATCGAGTTCCAGTCGTCCCGCTTCGATCTTCGAGAAATCGAGCACGTCATTGATCAACGTTAACAGCGATTCGCCGGACTCGTGCACAATCGACAAGTATTCACGCTGGTTGGTGGTGAGATTCGTATCGAGCAGCAATTCCGTCATGCCGATGACGGCATTCATGGGTGTCCGGATTTCGTGACTCATGTTGGCCAGGAAATCACTTTTCGCCTTGCTCGCAGCGTCCGCAGCCTCCTTGGCATGCCTGAGTGCCTCTTCGGCCCGTTTACGATCAGAGACATCCCAGAACATTCCCTGGATGCCGATGATCTGTCCTTCAGCGTCCCTGACAGGACATTTCAATGTCTGAATGTAGTATCGCTGCCCATCCGGTTGAACGATTTCCTCAACGTCTTCGATCGTGACGCCTGCCGTCAGAATCTCAACATCGTCGCGGCGGAACTTGGTCGCAAATTGATCGGGAAACAATTCGAAATCGGTCTTGCCTGAGAATTTTTCGACGGGGATTCCGATGGTTTCACAGAATCGCTTGTTGCCAAATACAAAGCGGAATTTGTCGTCCTTACGAAAGACACTGAGCGGCAAGCTCTCGACGAGTGATTGATAATGTGCTTCCGACGCACGAAGCGCCTGCTTGGCCGCGACACCGTCAGTCACATCCCAGAACAGGACCTGAACGCCAACGATTTCGCCGAGTTCGTTGCGGATTGGTGATTTCACCCGATCGATGATCCGAACTTCATGATCCCCGAGCACTGTTTCTTCAATGTCATGCAAGACGTCACCGGTTTCAATGACGCGACGATCATCTTCAGCGTATTTGCGGGCGATTTCGATCGGGAACAGATCGAAGTCGGTCTTACCCAGGACAGCCTCCGGTGTCACACCGTGCAGTTCGCAGTAACGGCGGTTGGCAAAAGTCCGTCGGCCGGCCAGATCTTTGTGGATGACGTTCAGAGGGAGATCATCGGCAAGGGCCTGATACGCAATTCGAGCCTCGTCCATCGATGAGGCAGACCGGTGATTGGCGGTCGTATCTGTTGCCAGCAGACAAATGGCGCTCGAATCGCTCGCTGCCGTCTGCATTCGGGACAGTCGAACGTTCAGCCAGCGGATCTGACCATCGAGGCGATTGATCCGCAAAGCAATGGTGCCATGATTTCGATTCGTCGTTGCGTCAACTGCAGCCTGAAAGGAACGACGATCCTGCGGATGAATGACGTCTTGAACCGTACGACCTGAATTCTGAAGCTGCAACAGGTTCGCCCCGATGCCCCCTTCAGCCGCGGGGTTCAGATACAGGAATCGCGTCGCGCCACTGTTCAGAATACAAACGAGATCATGTGTCCCGGCGAGGATGAACGCCAGCGCGTCATTCCATTGCGCAAAGAGTTCCTGCGATTCGGGAATGCCCGGTTCTGACATTTCGCTTCACTCTAAGAAAGGGGAACGAACATCGATCGAATCAAGGCCTGATCGTGTGCCGCTTTCGGGCATTTGGCAAGCCTCGATACGCATCGTCAGCAATGATAGAGCGACTTTGGCCAGAACAGAAATCCACTTTGATTTCGGTATTCCGCAGGTGTGGTTGAGGAAGGATTCCGTTTATGACTGTTGTATCGTCAAAGGCGGCAGAAGTTGTCGTGGTCAAAGGACTTTAATGATCACAGCCGTGACGTCGTCCTTCTGCGGAGAACCCGCAGCGAATTCACGGACATCCTCGCAGAGTCTAACAAGAATCTGGCTGGCCGACAGGTGTTGATTCCGCCGTACCGATTCCATCGTCCCCGTCCAACCAAATAAGTTGGTCGGCCCTTCCGGCGATCTATGTCCCGAATTTTGCTCCATGATTCCGTCCGTTGCCAGGACAATCAGATCGCCCGGCTGCAGAGGAATTTCACGGGAATTCTCGTAAGTGGCCGCGTCAAATACTCCCAGTACAGTTCCCGTGCTGTTTAACTGAGTCACTTCATCAGAGTGGAACAGGATATTCGCCTGGTGACCTGCCGAAGCGTATTGGATGACTCGGCGATTCGGGTCGATTCGCACTGCAAACAGCGTTACAAACATCCCGTCGGGCAGATCGTTGGCCAGGACTTTATTCAGTCGCTGCAACACCTTGCTCATTTCGGTTTCGTAGCTGAGGATCGTCCGTAACGATGCTCGTGTTTCCACCATTTCCAGCGCGGGACCAAGACCATGTCCGCTGACGTCCCCGACCACAACGGTGAGTGATCCATCGGGGCCGGGAATATAATCATAATAGTCACCACTGGTTAAACTGCTGGGATGGGTGACCCCTGAAATGTCGAATCCTGCCAGTGTTGGATCGCACTTGGGGTACAGGGCCATTTGCACGGCTCGCGCGGCACGCATTTCGTGCTCAGCTTTTACGAGTTCAATGCGAGCCCGAACATCTCGAAACGCCACGACGGCTCCAACCGTGTCGCCATCCTCACGTAGCGGAGTCGCCACATACTCGACGGGAATGATCGAGCCATCGCGACAGCGAAACTCGGCGTCCGAGACCTGGCGTGCTTCACCCCCACTCATGACGGCCGTGACGGGGCATTCCATCGGCTCGCCCGTCCGATTGATGACGAATGATTTGCGGCATTTCCCCAGCAGTTCTTCAGGCGCATAGCCCAACAACCGCTCAACGGCAGGATTCACAAACGTCACTCGCCCCTGATTGTCCAGACCGCAAATGCCATCGCCCGCAGAACTGAGGATGGATTCGTAGCGACGTCGCAATGATTCAATCTCCCGACGCGCGTTGATACGGTCCGAGATATCCGTCGAAATCCCTGCCACGGCCACAACGCTACCGACTTCATTTCGTAGCGGAAATTTCACAGAGATATAGGTGTGCGGGCCATCGGCATGGGGTGCGACTTCTTCGCACTCAAGGATCGCTCCCGTCTCCACAACGCGTTCGTCGTTGTCACGAAATCCTGTGGCCATTTCGGGTGAAAAAAGATCAAAGTCCGTCTTGCCGACAATTTCACGCCGGGAAACACCAAACAGTTGTTCGAAACGACTGTTCACAAGGATGTAGTGAAAGTGACAGTCTTTGACATAGATCACGGTCGAGGTGTTGTCGACGATCTGCTGGAGCATGCTCGACAGCTCAGATCCCATGACCAACGGTGCGATGTGGAGCATATCCTCCCCCAAGACTGGTGGAGACGCATCCGATGCGTCGGTACGACACTGGATAAAATGCGACCGCCGCAAGTATACCGCTGCCACGGTCGGATTCAATTGGGCTGGAATCACCACTTAACTTCTTGGTGGCCATAACATTAGCTTTTTGAGTCAATTGCCGCAATGACGTTGCGGAATCGCGCGTTTTTGCCACAAATTGACAGACGTGACCCGTCCCTGGTCGACGAAAGACCTCAGGCCAACGCGTTTTTTCAATGTAGGGTGGGACCAGCTCGCTTCGAGCGCCGGCCCACCATCAGGAAACGTCGAGAATTGATGGTGAGCTGGCGCTGCGAAGCGCCGCTGGTTCCACCCTACTTTTGTGACGTCCTCCATGTGTCCGCACGATAGGGTGGCGGAGGGCGCACCCGCTTCGGGGAAGCCCCCGGTCAAACGCATTCCGTTTCGGG
>CAIWEX010000391.1 GCA_903911795.1 uncultured Schlesneria sp. | reverse complement strand
TGCCCGGAAACCGGACGCTAGCGCGTTCCGGCTGATGGTCAAACATTTATCATGCGTTCACACGCCGCAGCGCTTGCGTGTGTGATCGTTACGGCACAGGCCTCGGCACCAGAAGGAACGCATTACGCCACTAACCGCGCCCGCGTACACGGTGTCTGATGTGCCACTGTACGGCTGCTTTGAGCCGTGCAGTGCTCGGTGTCTTCCGGCGCGAATTGCACTGCACGCCCGAAGACGGTCGTACAGCGGCACAACAATGGAGAATACAGTTGTAAGGGTAGCACACCGACGCCCTAAACAATTGCGAACGGATTCGCTCCGTATCCCTACTGTTCAATCCCGATCGATTTCAACAGTGGCGCGAAGCGATAGTCCTTGCGAAGCGGATCCAGACGGGGATCGACGCCGACGTCAGCTCGTCCGGGAGCCTTCTGGGCAAACGCCTTTTCCAGCCAGCGAATCGCCTGATCGGAATCGCCGAGTGCCGTGTAGATGTGGGCCATTTCTACAAACAACCCCACTCGTTCAGCCTCAGGCTGAAGTATCTTCAGCAGTTCCTGAGTTGCTTCTTTCTTTCCCTGCCGAGCGAGGGCATAAGCACGAGCCGCTTTTACATCCAGGTCGTGTGATGAGATACCAATGGCACGATCGAATTCCGCCAACGCTTCGTCGATCCTGTTCAGCTCGATCAGTGTGTATCCCAGATCCATATGTCCCTTTTGGAAATCCTGATCGAGTTCCAGAGCGGCACGGTGTCGTTCGACAGCAGCAGCATACTTGCGGCTGAAGTAAAGAATCTTGCCGACGTTGCTCATAATGATCAGGTTGTCGGGGGCTAATTCCTGAGCCCGCTGAATCTCGACCAGGGCTTCGTCGAAATGCCGCTGCTGCAACAGGTACCAGGCGAACCAGTGGTGCGCCGAAGGAAGATTGGGGGCAATCTCCAATGCCCTTCGAAATTGTCGGTCGGCTTCGTCCCAGTCGCACGTGTACGTTGCGGCAGCAAATGCCAGGGCCAGGCGACCTTCTGCGAGATCAGGGTCCAGTTCCAGTGATCGATGCGCAGCTGCAATGGCCTTCGGAAAAATAGTGGTGGCCGGTTCCCAGCCGTAGTCACCGCACAAATTGTATGCTTCTGCCAGTGCAGCATAGGCTCGAGCATGCTTTGGCTGGCGTGCGATCACGTCCTGAAATTTGACAATGGCCAGCCGCACCTGCCGTTCCTGACGCTGATCCAGCAAGCTGCGTCCCTGGACGAATGCAGAATCGTCGACTGTCGGAACACCACCGTTTCCCAAGTATTGGCGATATCCGATTGCGAGGACTATGCCGACCAGTGTGATTCCTATTGCATACAGGATTGACGGCCCCGAGCGTCGAGGCGATTTCGCTACAGTGACGGGTGCAACTGTCGCAGGCGGTTCAGGTGTTGGCTGTGGTTGCTCGCCCTTGATGGCGTGATTCAGATCTTTGGCGAGTTCTGACGGGGTCTGGTATCGATCGGCGGGTGATTTTGCCAACAATCGACAGATGATCACTGCGACTGCTGGAGGAATCTCTGGATCGACGGCACGAACATCGGGAATCGGATGGTGACGATGTGCTTCCAGCAATTCGGGAAGCGAACTTCCTGCGTAGGGGGGCTTCCCGGTCAGCAGAAAAAACATCACGCATCCCAGACCGTACAGGTCGGAACGAACGTCACTCGCGGAGGGATCGACTGCCTGTTCTGGCGACATGAATGGAACACTGCCAACAAGCATTCCAGGAACCAGCGAGGGGTCGCTGACACCAAAAGAAAGCGATGCCAACCCGAAATCGAGTAGCTTGACGGTACCGTCGTCGGCCAGCATCAGGTTGCGTGGCGACAGATCACGGTGCACCAGTCCAATCTGACGCGCGGCCTCCAGTCCCGCTGCTGCCTGCAGAATTGCATCACACGCAGCCTCCCAGGGAAGCGGACCGTTTTCATCCACTGTGCGAGCGAGGTCCGCTCCCGAGACCGCTTCCATAACCAGGAACTGTCCCGCCTCGGACGCTTCCGCATCGTAAACGGTCACAACATTGGGATGCTGTAACCGAGCCGCCGTCCGTGCTTCGCGCAGAAATCTTTCGCGGGCAGTATCCGACGCGAGGAATTCCTGACGGATCACTTTGATCGCGACATCGCGCCCCAGCACCTTATGGTGCCCGGCAAACACAGTCCCCATCCCCCCCATACCGAGCCGCCCGGTCACTTCGTATCGAGGATGCGACACCAGCATTTCGGGAATCGCATCGTCGTTTGCGACAGGCAATGCCTGGGAACAGACGAGCCTGATAATGTCCTGGTATTCGGGAAAAGCCCGGCACAAATCGGGTACAGGCGAGGACTGACCCTGGCGCTGGCGATATTCCACGTCAATTGCGAGCAGTTCGCGAAACAGCAGTGGTGACAGGAATCGTTCTGCCCGTTCCAGAACCTGTCGAATGTCGAGTGGCTTCCCTGTCAGCCATGCTGCTTCGAACTGCTCGCAGATGGCGTCAATCTGCTTCAGATTCGCGGCAGTCCAGTGGGCGTCATCGCGTGGATCTGAAAAACTTTCGTCTGGCGGCACGGAATCTGGCGTCGCGCTG
>CAIWEX010000390.1 GCA_903911795.1 uncultured Schlesneria sp. | reverse complement strand
GCTGTTCCTCAACGCACTCGATTCACAGGTGCGTCGGTCGCGGATTTTAGTCGGACCGTCCAGCAAATTACGAGTTGCGGCAGGTGCCGGTTCTGAAATCAATCTCAAATGCCAGGAATGCCAGGGTCCACGGACATTTTTTTAATAAGAAGACGAGATGTCACAAAGTTTCCGATGGCGTATCCGGTGCGCAATCCTTCGTCCGCGTCGAATTGCCAATGGATCCCCAGGAAAATTCGACTTCGAGCATTTTCGACGGCAGCGTCACGCAGGCTGATGAAGGTTCGTGGCTTGTATGGCCGGACGACTCCGTGCGAGTCAGTCGTAACGCCATTTAACTCGTCGGAAACGAACGTGAATGGAACGATATCGGTTCCATAAAACGCTTCAAGCACACTGAAGACTGCTCCACCGAAAGCGGCGTGTCCAGAACAATACGAAGGAAACGGCGGCGTAAAATTCTGGCAGACATTGGTGCAATTACTGAAGGGAGATCCCAGCGGCGTCCAGTTGGTGTCTGGCGATGTAGCCGCATTTCCGTCATTTCCAGCGCCGCGGATGCCCAGGACGGGCCGCCACAGTCGTTGGTTGTACTTCATCTTACATGCGACGATGCCCGCGTCGGCCTGTGCAAGGTTGACCAGTGCAAACAGGCGTGCGTTTTCTGCTTCCGTGTTCATCTCTTGTTGCGCGATTGTCCGCACAATCTGATTGTACATGCGAGGTGGTGTACCGATTCCAGGGCTACCATCATAAGCCCAGTAAATCCCAATTTCGGTCTGTTCGGCAGTCCGCGTTGTCGGTGTGATGACGCCATCGCCCCCAAGAGATTTCACGTCAGCAAACGCCTGGGCATACTCACTGCTGCCAAGTGGAGGGCACGGCGGCGGTACGTAGCTGAAACTATTGTTCAGAGCAAACGTACGGACTTGCCCCCAGGTGGGGTCAAGAAATCCCTGTGTCCGATTAAGCGGATCAACATTGTGGTCACCCGCCAAACCTGTTGGCTTGTAGGAACCGACGGTCTGTGAACCGTCCGAATAGCGAGCCAACAACATCATATCGGCCACCATATTCCCCACCATGACTCCACGCGCCCGTCGACCGCTGTCGGTCAGTGGAGTCAGATAATCGTTATAGAGATTCTTGATGCGTGAAGCCTGTTTCGGATAAAGGCTGGTCAGGGTTCGTGAAGCGGCGGTAGCAACGGCGGCATCCAGTGATGCTGACGTCACTGGGATCTTTACGAGGTAGGAAGAGGCCTGTGTGTCCACGGAATTCGCGGCATCAAACATCGCAGCATGAATGATCGCCAGAGCACGTGACGTCCGCGTCGGACCGCGTTCGTCGGCAGTACCGTACACCCCCGCCGAATCCAAGGCCACAGTGTTAAGCGTGATCAGGTTCCAGTCGAGAATCGAGTCTCGACCGGGAGGATCGCCTGCGATTTCACGAGCCATCGAGAGACTCGACAGCACCAGTACACAACTCAAATGAATTACAAACGACCGCGATAAACGCATTTTGAACTCTCCACAGACGTTGACTGCTCAAACTGATACGTGCTCCTTCACACAGATAGACTTTCAGAACTTCCTGAACTCATGCCGCCGAAATCCGCTCGTTGGGGCGAGCAGAACCAATCGCCGGGCAAGTTCCTTTAATTCGCGGATATTCCCTGGCCAATGGTGATGTTTCATCTCCTCCAGCCAATTGCCATCGATGAATACGTTTCCGCGGCGAACGGTCTGCTGCATTTCCATGCAGAGATCCAGGAACAGCGGAATGATGTCTGCCGGCCGTGCTCTGAGTGCTGGCACAAATACTTCCGGGCAGAAAGATGTCATATCGTTAAATAATCCGACATTCGGGGCCGGCGAGGGTGTCGTGCCAGTCTGTGTCACACAGAACGTCACCTTGATACGGGATTGTTCATTCGCGGCATCGTACATCGCCCTCAACATCCATCGTGG
>CAIWEX010000389.1 GCA_903911795.1 uncultured Schlesneria sp. | reverse complement strand
GGCGACCGTATTCGGGTTGATCAGCAACTGTTCCGCGAGGACACGAATCGGCGGCAGTTCGTCACCCGCCTTCATTCGCCCAGCGGCGATCAGGTATTTGATCTGATTGACGACCTGCAGATAGATCGGCACGCCGTCTGTTGTGGAAATATGGATCAGCACGATGAAGTCCTGTCCGGTGGCTGTCTCGCAAGCTTGTATTACAACAATAATACAATAGGCGACTGGAGAGTCAACTGCTTTTTTGAAATTTCTGCGGACCTGTACTCGTTCGCTTGATGGTCCCCATCGTCCTGACGAATTCTCATTCGCGTCTCTTCATCGTTCTACCCCTCATCGTTCTGCCAATGTCTGGCTTTCCTGAAAGTGAAGAGGAGACCTTCGGTCGAGTGTTTCGGCGGGGTCGGGAGACGTCGGGGGACCCGCGCCGAACAACTTTTCGGATGTCATCTCGTATGTCGTAAATTCCGCGGATTTGTGGCTGCAAACTCGCTCTTGCCAGAAACGGACATTCCAGATACTTTCCCGCCGCGACTGGCTGGAAGGTCTGTCGCGATCCTCTCTCGTTTTCACTCCAATTCCTTGATCCTTTGCGGAACACACGCATGTGGTGCGCGGCGTGTCGGGCTGATGTTGCAGCCGAGTTGTCATCTGACAACCGACGCATGCTGTGCGCCCGGTGCCGATCTGAATTGGGTACGGCTGCCGGTTCGATCGATCGTCCTGTCGTTGAACCGCGATTGCAGGATACCGAACGGAATGCCAGGGAACTGCTGGCCCGATGGTCAACTCAACACTTGCTCGAGACACCGATTGCCGCCGGACCGCCCGTATCTGTGAACCCTCCGGCGGCGCGTCCTTCTGGATCGAGTTCCGAACTGCCCGCGGAGCGGCTTCACCGATTTGATGGAGCCCACACTGGGACTCCCACGCCGGTCATTGCCGCATCCGACAGTCCCGATGATTCCAAGCCCAAAAGCGATGATCAGACCCGTGAGCGTCGCCGTCGACGCAAGGTTCCTCGGCCGCATCTGGCCGCAACCCCACCGGAAGATACGACACCGCATTCGTCAGCGCCATTGCCTCATGATGACCTCGTTCGGCTGGCTGTCAAACAACCACCACTGCGCGAGGGAAACTGGACCACGACCATCGGGCAATTGTGCGCCTATGGCGGTGTTGCCGTCCTCACGCTTGGAACTGTGATGGTGCTGTCGGGCTATTTTGGCGGTCCCGCCAACTACGCACCGACCGGATGGCTCGTCGCTGCCGTAGGACAGATGCTGCTGTTCCTGGGCGTCGTCACACTGGTTTCGGGCGGAATGGAACAGACGGTCGATGAAGTCGCCTGGCGGATCGACCACTTGGCAGCCCAGATCATGCACCTGGAAAAAGCCATCGATCTGCAGCAGGCTCAACTCGAAGCCATGCACCGCCGCGAGGAACGTCAATCACGTTCCCGACGTGGCCGATCAGACGCTGCGTGAGTAACCGATTATGAGCGCATCGACCCACCCCACAATCGATCAAGGACTCGACGAGATCCTCGCCAAACTGGTAAAGGGCGAACCTCGGGACCCAGAAGCGGTACGACTCGCGTGCGAGCGCATGGATCGCATGCGAGAAGAGATTCAGATAAGAGTCGGTGTCGTGGACATTGCCATCCCTGCGATCCGTGAACTCCGCGACCGATGATTTACCCATCTTGCCTTCCCCAATCGGATCAGACGCTGCTTCAAGACAGTTTCTCGCGATGCTCATCGAGGCTGGGGTGACATCTGAAGCCCCCGACTTCATCAAGGCGTGGCAGGTTTTTCAAACATTCTGTGAGGTTCCCATTCGCTGCTCCAGCGAGGGATTCATGTTTGAGGCTCACTACGACAACCTGTTGATCGATGGCGTCTGGACGCAAGACAAGTCCATTTTTGTGACGCGTCTGAGTCGATACTGGTACAAACCGGGAAAGATTTCAGCGACAACGTACCTCGCTGAAGCAGCTTGGAAGTTTGCGGCTGATACCCGCATCCCTGAATCCGCGAGCAAGGTGAGTATTCAAATTGCGCCACTGACGGCCTATCGCAAACAAACAGGCGACCTGGCTGACCTGATTCAGTGGATCAGTCAGGCCAAGGTCAAAAGTTTCAGGGTTTGCGCCGGTAAACGGTAACCAGAGAATCTTTATTAATTAATACGATTGCTGGCGAGGTTGTCACCTTGCCCTCTTCGTT
>CAIWEX010000388.1 GCA_903911795.1 uncultured Schlesneria sp. | reverse complement strand
TAATTCTTCATCGTTCTGCCCCCCATCGTTCTGCCCTATCGAATTTGAATTGGCAAGCGGCACGTGCGTTGTGACCGGATGAGACCATCAGCTTCAAACACGAAGTGGTGATGCGTCGATTACGACTCGCGGAAAGAGGAGACCTTCGGTCGGGCATTTCGGCGGGGTCAGGAGACCCGCGCCGAACGCGTCGTCTGTTCGATTTTAACGGCGAGATCCGTCAAAAATTGAGAACCAATCGCAATTCCAGCCATCTGCGGCCTGGAAATTCCCCGCAACGATTTCCGTTTCTTCTCCAGTCAGCCCAGTCTGAAGGCTGACAGCACGCCGTACGTCGGACTATAATTTTCGGAATGCCGTCGTCCGGGAATTCGGACCCGCGGCCTACATGAACAGCATTGCTTCACCACTGAAGGCCGTATGGATACACCTGTCACAGACCAGTCTTACGTCGTTCGCTACGGAGTGTCGCGGATCGTCGGGGAATTCTCGGCTCGGGGGCTGGGACCTCTGGCGCGCGGAACCACCGTCATCATTCGTAGCGATCGAGGCCACGAATGGGGAACCGTCCTCTCCACCGCAACAGAACAGTCACGCACATATCTGGGGACTGCCGAAGAACATGGACGCATCATTCGGCTGACGAATGCTCAGGATGAAATCGAACACGATCAAAGCATTGCTTTTGAAAAGGAAGCGTTTGTCGGCGGACAAAACGCCATTCGCGAACGCAATCTGCAGATGCAGTTGATCGACATCGAACGCGTATTTGGCGGCGAACGGCTGATTTTTTATTATCTGGCTGAAGATCGAGTCGACTTCCGCGAACTGGTCAAAGCACTCGCCAAGCAGTTCCAGACACGCATTGAGATGCGGCAGATCGGTATTCGCGACGAAGCGAAGCTGCTGGCTGACTATGGTGATTGCGGCCAGCCCGTGTGCTGTAACACATTCCTGCGGGAAATGCCTCCGGTTTCGATGAAGATGGCGAAGCTGCAGAAGGCGACGCTGGATCCCTCGAAAATCTCGGGTCGCTGCGGGCGACTGAAATGCTGCCTGCGATACGAATACGATACCTATGAGGAACATCGCCGCGACCTTCCTCCGATTGGGGCGACTGTCGTCACGAAGGTGGGGACAGGACGGATCATTGGCCAGGAACTGTTGGCTCGCAAACTGATGATCGCGTACGAAGGCCAGCGGATGGTGATGACTGACGAAAAGGATATTGTGACGGTTGTCAGCAACAAACCTGGCAAATCGCCGCCGCAGATGGCGGCAGATCGAGATGATGCCGCAGATTCCTCTGACTCGCCCCGTCGGGAACACCGACCACAGGGCGAGCCCCGAAACGAGGACCGGCCGCGTGGCGATTCCAATCGCCGAGGCGGACGTGGTCCACGCTCGGGCCCTCCGCGCTCCGAGGGCTCTGGCGATTCTCGAGATATGCCGAATCCTGATCGACCAGAATAAATTCTATTTCGACCCAAACGGAATCACCGTTTCCGCCTGGCAACGGTGCCAAAAATTCCTGCCGAGTTCAAGTTCGCGCGACGATTCGAAAGTACTGACGCAATGAATACGCTCTACTGCCGGATGCTTTGCCTGTGTGCGACTGCAATTGCCCTTCCGACCTCGCTTTGTGCCGATGACACCCCATTGTCGCAGCACTACGGGTTTCGTCCGATTGAAGTCTTCAAACTTTCAGAACGGTCCAGCAACATGCTGACTGGCGATCTGAATCACGATGGACTGGCTGACTTGGTCCTGGTCGACAACAGCAAAAGCCGCCTCGACCTGCTGATCCAGCGGAAAGAAGCAACGAAGGTCGTCGACAAGCCAATCGGGCGCAGCGACGTGAATTCGGTCGAAGACCACTGGCGGTTTGAACATCGTAAGCTCCCCGTGGATCGCGAAGTCTCGGCGCTGGCGCTGGGTGACTTCAACGGTGATGGCCGGACGGATATCGCGTACTTCGGCAATCCCGACCAGCTCGTCATCCGTTTTCAGCCAGAAAAAGGAGAATGGACGGAAAAGACTCAGCAGCGTGTCCCGGATGTTGCACCAACCCCGTGGTTTTTGACGGCAGGGGATCTCGACAGCAACGGCTTGGATGACCTGGTCATTCTCGGAAAGCATGAAACGATCGTATTTTACCAGCAAGTGAAGGGAACTCTGGCCCTTCCCAAGAAGCTGATGAACACCTCCGACAAACTTGGTCTCGCCCAGATCGCCGATCTTGATGGTGATGGAAAAAACGACCTGTGCTATCTGGCGGGGGAAGGCCTGACGCGTGCACTGGGAGCTCGGCTTCAATTGGCGGACGGCCAATTGGGGCCCGAGTACGTCTTTGATCTCGAACGTCCTCGCTCTGTCACGTTGCGCGATGTCGATGGAAAACCCGGGCAGGAAATCCTGACGATCGATTCGCGGACCGGTCGCATCAAGATGCTGCGAGTCGAACGGCGCAAGCCTGATGCGAATGACCTACCGGAACGGCTGATTCAATTTGGATTCGGCAAGCAGGGTTCGGGGCGTGAACGTGATCTGTCGATCGGTGATCTGGATGGCGATGGATTGAACGATGTCGTCGTCACGGATCCAGACGCTTCACGTGTTCTCGTGTTCCGCCAGCGAGCTGGCAGCGGGCTCGACCTGGGGACTCCGTTTCCCGGCCTCAACGGTGCTGACCAGATTCGTGCCGCTGACTTGGATGGTGACGGCAAAGCAGAAATTGTCGTTCACAGCGGTCCTGAGAAAACGTTGGGCCTCAGTCGATTTGCAGACGGAAAACTCGTCTTTCCTGAATCATTACCCGTCGAAGGAGACACCAACGGGTTGGAACTGACGGATCTGGATGGAGATGGCAGTCCCGAGATCGTCTATATCGTGAAGGCCAAGAAAGATCGGTCCTCAGAATACTCACTGCAGGCTCTGAAGAAGACCGGAAAGGACTGGCAACCTTATCAGTTCGGCGGCAAAGCGTCTGTGGTCCTCGATTTGAAGGGGACACCAGATCTTTTGATGAAACTGGACATCACAGGGGACAAGCGGCCTGAATTCCTGATCTTTCAGGGAACGTCGAAACCTCCACAGCTTTTCGGTTTGAATGCCGAGGGGGTACCGGTTGAAATCGTCACGACGGGCAACCTGGGGCTTGGGGCGGTTTCTCCTGGCGCCGTGAACTTTGCGAAACTTGGCGACAAGGCTGGGCTGCTGGTGGCACAAGAGAATTTTGCGAGGCATATGCTGCTTGGCCCCAACAATCGCTGGCAAGTTGACGAACAGTTCAATGCCGGCGAATCGAATTCCAAGATCGTGGGCGCTACGCTGATTGAACTCGATGGAAACCCTGGAGCGGAAATCGCGCTGATCGATGCCGGAGTGAAGAAACTGCGAGTTCTCAAGAAAGGGGATTCGGGCTACGTTCAATGGAAAGAAATCGATATCGGGGATTTCTCATTCAAATCTCTGCGAGTCGCGGATCTCAATGGCGACAAACGAGACGATCTGCTGCTCTTCGGCAGCGACAAGCTGGCGGTCTTGTATGCGGGTGCGTCTGCTCCTGCCATCAAGGAATTGGCATCGTTCGAAAGTCAGCTCGACAAGGTCTATCCGACAGACATCATCGCCGGGGATCTGAATGGTGATGGCAAAGTCGATCTGGCAATCACGGATTCGCGATCACATTTTGTGGAGATCCTCCAGTACCGTTCTGACTCAGGACTGAAACACGCCTTGTACTTCCGGATCTTTGAACAAAAGAGCTTCCGGAATGAAGATGAAGGTGGAGGAACGGACCCACGTGAAGGATTGGCGGTCGACGTCACGGGCGACGGATTACAGGATCTGCTGCTATTGACGCACGATCGCCTGATCCTTTATCCACAGGACGATGGCAAGAAGTAAGCGTTTGAGAGTTACTGCCTGATCGCTATCATGCCTCGTTCCATGACTCATTGACCTGACTTTCGTCTGGAGGAACCGTTCGATGGACTTTTCGCGGCCCGATCTGACTGGGCCGAGGCCCGCGCCGTTCCAGGCTCCGCAAGGTGACCTGGCCATTCTTGCGGGAAACGCCAATCCTCTGCTGGCACAGAACATTGCCAACACTTTGGGTGTCGCCCTGACACCGGCCCGGGCGCATGTCTTCAGCGAAGGAAATGTCTTCGTCAGAATTAAGGAAAATGTGCGCGGCAAGGATGTGTTTGTCATCCAGGGCTGCCATTATCCGGTCAATGACAACTTCATGGAGTTGCTGTTCTGGATCGATGCCGCTCGACGAGCGAGTGCCCAGAATGTCACTGCCGTGATCCCGTTTTTCAGCTATGCGCAAGGGGACAAGAAGGACGAGCCACGTGTTTCGATCCGAGCCCGCGTCTGTGCTGATGCGATTGAGGCAGCTGGGGCCGATCGAGTATTGACGATGGATTTACACAGCCCGCAGATCCAGGGATTCTTTCGGGTTCCCGTCGATCATCTTTACGGGCGAATTGTGCTGGTTGATCACTTCAAGAAACTGGGAGTCCCGGACGTCGTGGTCTGCAGTCCTGATGTCGGTTTCGCCAAGGGGGCCGCAGCCTATGCAGGATTGCTGAACGCCCCGGTTGTGATTGGAAACAAACATCGGGCGGATCACACGGAAACCGTGCAGATTCTTGAAGTTATCGGCGACGTCCAGAATAAGAAGATCTTTCTGGTGGATGATCTGACTATCACGGGAAACTCGCTGGTTGAGATGGCCCGCACGCTGAAATCACGTGGGGCTCGCGATATCTATGTTGCGGTGACGCACGGAGTTCTGTCGAAGGGTGCGGCTGCCCGGATCGCCAACAGCGACATCAAGAAGATGTTCATCACGGATACCATCGAGAACTCGTTCGATCCGCTCCCTCATAATGTGGAAGTCGTTTCCGTTGCACACCTGATGGCGGCGGCAATCCGTTCGATCCACGACCGGACAAGCATCAGCATGCTCTTTCCTGATAAACCTTGTATGAGTGAATAGCCCCAACCGGGCCAATGCTCTTTCAAAATGTAGTGCTACGGTCCTGGAGACTTCGGCAACCGTGCCTGACTTGCACCAGACCCCATACTAACTGACAATCACGCGCCGTTGGAGGTTCCGCAGGAGGAACTTTCCGATGGGACCTCGAAACCTTGAAAGCGAATAAGATTCATGACCGATCCTCATGAGATGACCCGGAAACTGCAAAAAGATAACGGCTCCAAGATCGTTCTCGTCGTTGGCGACGGATTGGGTGGGCTGCCGCTCGAACCTGGCGGCAAGACGGAACTCGAAACGGCCAACACTCCGAATCTGGATGCGCTGGCTCGCAAAGGGACGTTGGGACTGAGTACTCCCGTCCTGCCAGGGATTGCTCCCGGAAGCGGTCCGGGCCACCTGGGTCTGTTTGGTTACGATCCGGTCAAATACCAGATCGGCCGAGGCGTACTGGAAGCACTCGGGATCGACTTTGAACTCGGTCCAAACGACGTCGCGATCCGAGGGAACTTCTGTACGATCGATGCTGCCGGAAACATCACAGATCGCCGTGCGGGACGAATTCCCACCGAAGTCGGTTCCAAACTGAGTGAAAAGCTGAATCTGATCAAGGTCCCGGGTGTTGAAGTCTTCGTCCGAGCGGGCGAAGGCTATCGAACCGTCATCATCTTCCGTGGCGAAGGTCTCGGCGGCGACGTTGCTGACACAGATCCACAAAAGACTGGCGTCCCTGCTCTGGAACCCGTGGCACGCTCAGCCGGAAGTGCCCGGACCGCCGAAGTCGCGAAGGCGTTTCTGGTGCAAGCCAAGGAAGTGCTGAAGAATGATGCCCCGGCCAATTTCCTGACGCTTCGCGGAATCGACAAGATGCCTCACATTCCTCCGTTCAAGGAAGTTTATGGAATGCGAGCAGGGGCAATCGCGGTCTATCCAATGTATCGCGGCCTGGCTCGCCTGGTCGGAATGGATATCCTCGATGCCGGGCACACGTTGGAAGACCAGATGAATCGTCTGGAAGCAGCCTGGAACGATTATGACTTCTTCTTCATCCACTGGAAGTACACCGATTCCTCGGGCGAAGACGGCAATTTCCCATTGAAGGTGCAGCGTACCGAAGAACTCGACGCCGCAATGCCACGCGTGACGAAGTTGAATCCCGATGTCATCATCGTGACCGGTGATCACAGCACTCCGAGCAAGATGAAGTCGCACAGTTGGCACCCGGTTCCCGTCCTGTTGTCGGCGAACAATTGCCGATTTGATGGCTCGACGAAGTTTGGCGAATCGCAGTGCCTGCGAGGTGGCCTGGGACAGTTTGAAGCCAAGCATCTGATGCTGCTGGCGATGGCGCATGCAGGCCGTCTGGAGAAGTTCGGGGCATAATTCGGGGTCGTCAGAACCAGAGATCTGGAACTACGAATCACACTCGATTTGAGTGTGATTCGTGAGTTTCTTGATTCCGCTTTGACGGCTCGATTGCTGCAAAGAGGTTGCGAAACAAATGCGGATCGGCATCTTTGGTGGCACATTCGATCCGATACATCTCGGCCATCTGATTCTGGCTGAGCAATGTCGTGAGCAATGCCAACTGGATGAAGTCTGGTTTGTCCCCGCCTTGATTCCTCCGCACAAACAGACACACACGATTTCGCCCGCAGCGACGCGCTGTGCGATGATTGAGTTTGCGATTTCCGGAAACTCCGCGTTCAAGCTGGAGCGACTGGAACTTGAGCGGACTGGCCCCTCGTATACGGTGACCACGCTGGAAAAGCTACACGGCGATGATCCGAATCGCGAACTGTTTCTGCTGCTTGGTGCCGACTCGATCCATGATTTGCCGACCTGGCGTGAACCGAGACGGATTCTGGAATTGGCAACGATCGTCGCGGTCAATCGAGGTCGAGAATCGTTCGATCAGCAGGCCGTTCAACGGCAACTGACTGATCGAATCGGCGCAATCAATCCTCGAATCTGCGTGGTTTCGATTCCGGGAATCGATATCTCGGCCACAGACATTCGCTCACGAGTCCGGGAAGGCCGCAGTATTCGCTATCAGGTATCGCGATCGGTCGAAGCGTATATTCACGAGCATTCTGTCTATCATCTGTGACCGTATCCAATCCGTTCACTTTCAGATCGTTACATGAACCGACGGCGTTGAAGGATGGATTGATCACTCAAGCCCGCTCCAAACTCGTCACATCGTGGATGGCTGCTTGGCAACGGACATAGGCTCTACTCTTGCGTCGACTATGCAAAGATCTCGATGCCAAGCGGCAGATTCGGTTCTGGAGGATGGATCATCCATTCTCCGTCAGGTCGGCGTTGTGGCAGTGGTCGCAGACAGACGTATCCGACCCACCCGAAAAGTCCAAGCAGACCTACGGTTATAGGCCAAACCCATCCTTTGCGCCCCCAGATCCTCTCGCGCCGTCGACAGTCCCATGCGGTTGCAATTCCAATCATCGCCGAAGTCAAAAGCCAGAGCCAGTTCTGCAACGAAACCCTTTGGACTTTTTGCATCAGCGACAGTTCTGGTGGTGTCAATCCGGGTACCAGCCAGGAACCAATCCCACAAACCGACCACGCAACAACCGGCGCAGGGACAAAAAGTACTGGCTCGTTGGTGAATTCCCCAGCTTGTTTTAACGTCACTTCCTCACGACGGGTCTCAACTCCAGATTCGTCGCACCAGATAACCTCGTATCTTACAACTCCATGAGACGTCTGAAACGTAATAACGCGCAGGCGTACGTCGTTGTCAGTAACATATAACTGTTCGGATGCCCCAGTCGCAGGGCGTTGTGACTTCCACGTCTGGATACCTTCTTTCCCTGGCTCAATAAACAGAAACTCGTGATCAGTCCGAAGTACGAGCGTCACAAAGGTCTTGTCTCCTCGCTGATGCCGAAGACTGGAAATTTGCCGGAGTTGTGCCCCTTCGAAAAGGAGTCGTATAGTTCGCGTTTTCAGTCGAAGTTCGTAGACCCGATCATTGGAAAGCAGCCAGATGATATCCGGCGGCCCATTTTCGGCGGGCGAGACACCGTACTGAAAAGGTTCGGCAGCCTCAGGCCAGGTTCTTGACATTGCTACGATCACGCCTGCCGAAGCACTTCCAGGATGAGTTGGTCCGATGGGAAAATACTCATCGATCCCTGGTCGCTCGGGCGTAAATCCATTGAGACCCAAGTACCCGACTGGGCGCTTTGTTCGCTTGTCGTATCCTTCAAAGCAGCCCCGCTGCGGATCGCCTGGCAATAACACAAAGTACCAGTATGTGGCATCGACCTCGAAGTCTTGATATGCAGAGATCCTCTGGCTCCAATCTGCTGCGGGCCTGGCATCACTCCATTGAAAGACAGCCTGAGCGGCCCCCTTGATGTGCAACGCATCAGCTTTGGAGATCTGAACGCCTTCCAAAGTCCTGTAGCTCCCATGTTGATCGCTTGCGGACCATGAACCGATCAATGGTTCTCCTCGGTCAGTAACAAACAAGTACTCCTGGGTGCGCGGGGTTGACGCAATGGCCCACCATAACCCCAGCCCCCACGCGACGGCCATGGCGTGGACAAGCCCAAACCCGATGGTCAGTGACAAAAACAACAACACGGTATGCATCCGAGAACGAAACATGAATTCCCCTTCCGCTGCAGCGCGCAGTGGACGAAACATGCTCATGGAAACTCTCGCAGTCGTGCGGTTTCCAGGATGGACAGAATCAAACACGATCCCAGCAACAACATTCCGACGTAAGCCAAGCCCATCGCAGCCAGGGATGAAACGGGAAGTTGATTCGGCACATACTTCAGAACGACTGCCAAAACTGTGACCGCGAGCAAAGGCCAGGTGCGTGAGCCAAGCCAGTAGGCGGGGCGAATTCCCGACAGAAAAGCCCCCAGGTAACAGACCCAGGCAATCGCCACGCTACGCCACCAGGCTTCGGTCATTCCCCAATAGAACGGACTGGCGTGCGTCCCAGGTGTCGAAGCCCAAAGGCTGTAGATCAGTAATGGGACCGCTGCCACTGCAAAAACCAGCAGGCTCCCAGCCAGAATCTTCGCCAGGAAGATCTGCGAGCGAGGCATGGGACGGTGAAGCAGCAACAGCGTCGTCTGTCGCCACGACTCCCAAGCCGTCTGATGCATCCCCAACATCACCGCCGCGATGAGGGCTATGGCCGTAAAGATCGTTTCGCGCCCGGAAGCAACAAACGGAATTTCCGTTCCTCGCCCGTTACTCAGCAGGCTGATTAATGGCACTCCCATCCCTTCACCGAGAAAATGCATCTGGGCGAGCAATGCCAATGCAGCGTACAGGCTGCACTCACGCAGTTCTTTCGACAGCAGTGCCGTCCACACGGTCATTCTCCCGAACAAAGAGGGGCAAGGATCGCTTTGAGCCTCGCGTGTATTCGATAAAGGTGTCTTCCAGATTCAATTCCACAACGTCGACCCAACGTGGCCCCATCGCCTCGACGACCTGCTGCTGAGCAGCCCCCCAGTTCACAACGACAAGTTCCAATGAAACACCGACTCGTCGCCATGAGACCAGACCGTCACATCCTGGAAATTCAGGTGGCTCACCGCTGAATTCAACGACGACTCGCCGCACCGATTCCCGAAACGACTCCATCGGACAATCGACTCGCAAGACGCCGTTCACCATGACGCCAATGCGAGTCGCCACACGCTCAACATCACCCAGGACATGTGAACTGAAGAAAATCGTCCGGCCGCGCGATTGGATCAGTTGAATCAGGGCTTCCAGGAAATCGCGACGGACTACGGTATCGAGTCCAAGCGTAGGGTCGTCGAGGATCAGCAGTTCTGGATCGGGGGCCATCGCCAGCGCCAATGACACTTGTGCCTGCTGCCCTTTCGAAAGTCGCCCACACTTCTGCTGACGCGACAGTTCAAAGTGATCCAGCACCTGATCGACGAGAAACTGATCCCAATTCTTGTAGAAGGGTCGGACAAATTTGACGATCTGACCAATCGTCATCCAGGAATACAGGGGATGCCCCTCGGCCATATAAGCGATGCGAGCCCGGGTCTCGGGAGTCATCGTCGCAACGTCTTCTCCAAGCAGTGAAACGCTGCCGTTATCGGGACAGACCATTCCCGTCAGCATCTTGATCGTCGTCGACTTTCCGGCACCGTTACGCCCGAGGAATCCATAGACACATCCCGCCGGAACCTTGAAATTCAAGTCCTTGACGACCCACTTGCCGTCGTATGACTTCGACAAATGCTGCACGATAATGGGATCTGGCGGGGAATTGTCCGACATGACGATGCATCTCGAATGATTGGGAAATGCCCTGTATTACGCCGCTGTATGCTGCGTCTCTGTCTGCTATGCCTCAGCCTGCCACTGACACTGAGCGATACGCTCCTGAAACAACTCACGCACTTCATCCGCCGTGAACCCCAGTAACACCGCTTCCGTAAAGAATCCGTCCAGAAGAACAAGCAGCCGTTCACGGCGAGTCTCTTTTGTCAGCCCCGTTCCAGGTGGTGCGACGAACACCCCCAGGCCTGGGCGAGTAACCAGCAACCCTTCGCGCTCGAGCTCCGTATAGACGCGGGCGATGGTGTTCGGGTTAACGACCAGTCGACGCGACAAATCACGCACCGACGGCAATCGCTCACTCGACTGCAACCGGCCTCGAGCAACCGCAGACCGAATCTGCTCGGCCAATTGCCGATAGATCGGAGTCCGGCTGGCAACATCAATGTGAAAGTCCATGGCAGGCGTCCTTACTGTACCAGTTATGTTAATACAGTGGATGCAGATGTCAAGAGACTTTTTTCCTCATTCAGATTTTTCCAGACATGATCTGGGACATGCAGTTTTCCGGAGGAGAATGCAACAGACGCTCAATTTTGCACCCTCAACTTTCGGCTGCAAAACTACGACAGAAGGCCATTGCATGAGAACCAGAGTCGGAATGACAATTGCTCCAACTGCCCATGGCGATGCGGACATTTGTTGATTTTATTTTCTTCACAAGTACAGCCCGCTCCGCCAATCGTGTTACTGGCACGGCCCCAGTTTTTATTGGCAACGTTCAAGTTGTCGGCCGGATCGACGAGCGTGACTTTTGGAGGAGACGTTCGGATGCAAGTGCAAATGCTAAGTGAGTTAGAGGTTTACGAAGCGGGAGACCTCACCGTTCTCGGCTTCGGTGGGCGCGAGGTTCTGGATCGCATCAGCCTGGGACAATGTCGCGAAGAATTGATGGCACTGATTCGGGAATTGGACTGCAAGACACTCGCTTTTGACCTGACGGGGGTTCGGCTGATCCCCAGCGGAATGCTTGGACTGCTCTGCTCAATCTGGAAGCAGGGCGTTGCCGTGCATCTCTACAACCCGTCGCAGGATGTTCGCGAAGTCCTCGAGATTACCAAACTTGACGGACTCTTTGAGTTGCACGAAGTCGAAGTTTGAATGACAACGTGACTGCAGAGAACTCCGGCTGACCGTCGGAGTTCTTTTTTTGCTGCCTGTAGTTGGCGACGTCACTTCGCCAGAGCAATCGGCATTTTCAATGTCGAAACGCTCAGACCCGGTCACTCAGCCGTGCCGTGCTGAATGCTGACCAACGCTGGTCGCAATACACCTATTAGCCGGTACGCGCTAACCCAACTTCCCCAGTTGTAGCCGTAAGTGCTTACAGGGCAACGATCGGGGCATCGGTTTTCTCACTACATTTGTGTTTGCTTTATTTTTGAGGGCAACCTGAGCTGGAGTTTGTCGAGGAGGATTTGTTGATGGTCAGTTGGCCGACTGACACAACGCGTGCGGATTTCGAGCCCGTCCCGAGTGGGAAGAACGACATCCACCAGGCGGATTTCGCTGAGTTCAGATAGTACACGTCGAGGTTCGTTCCCCAATCCGGCGGCCTGGCAGAGTTGGCCGAGTGTCTTCCATAAGACATACGACAGGAAGCAGACGAGGATGTGTGCCATGACGCGTTCTTGCTTCTGATGCCAGATCGGCCGAAGACTCAAGTCGGACTTGTGAATGCGGAAGGCAGCTTCGGCTTCGGTCAATTGGATGTAGGCCTTCCAGAGTTCTTCATCGCTCCAGTCACGAACGTTGGTGCGAAGCAGATAGCAACCGGCACTCAGCGTGGCCCAATCGCGGCGGTCGGCCACCTTTGACCATTTAACTCGTGCCTGTCCGTCCTCTGCCGTTTCCACGGTGACTTCAAAGAGCCGGGCAGCGCGCGTGTTCTGCCCCAGCAGACGACCCACTTCGCGTTCAACCTTCGCGGGTTGACGCTTCTGCTTCTCACAACGCGCTGCCATCGACTTCAACCGGTCTTCGATCTTCTGCTCGAACCGCCGCAGGATCGCGTCTTCCTTCTGCCAGCGGTCCTGGCTGCGACACAGAATGAAGATCTCCGGAGTGTCGGTGCGAGGCGTCTTCTGCGTGTCTTCCTCGCCTTCCGCATCCGCCGATTCTTCCTCACCAGCATCATGTGGGACCACGCACAGCTTGACTTCCAGTCCCTCACGGATCTTGTGCCAGTCCTGACTCAGTAGTTGTTGCTCGAACTTCTTCAGCAGCGACTTCGGTGTGCCAACAATGTAGCGGCGGCCTCCTTCACGCAGGAACTGCAGGTTCGCTTCAGACACCATGCCACGATCCATGACCCAGATGCGATCCGACTTCCCATAGCGATCTTCCATGGTCGTGACGATCTGTTTGACCGTCGTGACATCAGCCGTGTTGCCCGCAAACAC
>CAIWEX010000387.1 GCA_903911795.1 uncultured Schlesneria sp. | reverse complement strand
GCCAGTGCGCGGCGCTCCCCAGACAACACACGTTGTTCGGCGCGGGTCTCCCGACCCCGCCGAAGCTCCCGACCGCAGGTCTCCTCTTCGGTTCAGCGACCGACGTACGATACAACCCATTTTTGCGTCATTGCTTGCGTCGAGCGATCGCAACCGATTGGCCGGTTTCGGACGTGGAGCATGCGTTGATTTGCAAAAAACAAAAGAATGGAGACCTTCGGTCGGTTGTTTCGGCGGGGTCGGGAGACCCGCGCCGAGCACGAGACCCGCGCCGAGCACGCGTTCTTTTTTTCATCTGCCAATGTGCGGTGGTCCCCAGGCAACCCGAAAGCGGCCTCTGACTGCTGATCGCTGACCGCTCACTTGCAATTGACCGTCAAATCGTGATCGCCTAGAACCCGAGGTGGTCTTGCCCGGGGGAGCGTCGTTCCGGCAGGCCGACCCAGGAATTCTGCCCATGACTTCGACACAAACCTTGACTCGCCGTGATGTTCTGACACTCGTGGCGTACTGTACGCTGCTGTTCGGAATCGCTATCGTCAGCGGTCGGCCACTCACTCTTCACGAGTGCGTTCTGCCGCAGACTGCCCGGTCGATGTTCAACGATGGGGATTGGTTGATTCCGAAGATCAACGGGCAAACGTCGGATCGTGCGGCGAATGCGATGCCAACGGAACCGTGGCTCGAGAGTCCTCCCCTGCCCCAATGGGTGACTGTCCTGGTGGCCACCCCGTTTGGGCGTTGCGATACCGAAGGGATCGTGCGGATTGGTCCAATGCTTGTCGCCACTGCCGTTGTTCTGATGACGGCCTGGATGGCATCGCTCTGGTTCGGACGCTCGTTGGGCCTGTTGGCCGGACTGGTTCTTGCCACGACACTCGAATTCACGCGATATGGCTGGCTGGCGGAAGATGAAATCTATCTCTGCGGAATTGTGACTTCGGTTATCGCACTGTTTGTGAAGATCGAATTCGCCAGCCGTTCGGAATTGGCTCCCGCTTCGTCCTGGTTCACGGCAGTGATGAAGACGCTGTTCGGGCCAAGAACTCGCTGGATGACTGCCTTCTTCCTGATGATGGGGGCCACGAATTTGGTGAAAGGGCTGGCGTTTGGGACAGTCATGGCGTCGATTCCGCTGGCAGGATTTCTGGCTCTAGCCCTTCAGCCCCGACGCATCGCGAAGTATTTCTGGGTTTGGGGTGTCCTGATGTTCCTGGGGGTAATGATCGCGTGGCCGATTGCCACCTGTACTCGATATCCCGACGCGATCGATGTCTGGTATTTCGATCTGTTTGGCCGACTGAAGGGGACCTACAAAGAAATCAACGAACCGTTCTGGTATTACCCGGTCAATCTCACCTGGATGTTGATGCCATGGACATTCGTGATTCCATTCGGATTCTGGGCGACTCGATCCGCCGCCTGGCGTGATCGAACTTCACCGGAACGATTCCTGTGGTGCTGGGCCCTGCTTGTCCCGGCGTTTTTCACGATTCCTGGTGGAAAGCATCATCACTACATGCTGCATGGATTAGCTCCCTGGGCAATCCTGGGAGCTTTGGGTCTGCGTGAACTGCGAACCGTCATTGTCGCATGGCCCCGCTGGATCACGCATCCTGCGACGAGTGCCCTGGGGTACGGAATTCCCGCCGCGGTCGCCCTGTTGATCTGGGGCAATAAGGTTCCCGGCCCACAGTGGTTGCCATTTGTGCTGATCGCCACCATTCCATTTGTGACAGGGGCTTTTGCCTGGTCGCTGCTGGATCGCAACAATCTTCGAGCGGGGATGATCACCTTCGCCGTTCTGTTTGGATGTTATGCCGCTGGTCACTTCTACGCAGCTCAGCACGTCGACAGCAACCGCCAGGACGTCGCCTTCCTGAAATCCGTCCGCAGTCGTGTCGAGGCCGAACGGTTGCCAATCTTGATCGACATGAGTGCCAATTCGTTCCACGGGATGATGGGCTTGTTCTACATGCCAGATGATGCGGTCTTGCTGCACAACCTCAGCTTCCTTGGTGCTTCGGAGATCACAGCACCTGAAGTCTACGTGGTTGCCATGGCATCGTTGAACGATGAAATCAGCAAATGGGGAACTGCGGAAGCTTTGGAGACCAGTTTGCGAGTCCCGCGAGCTCGGACATCCCGCGACCGTCTGACACTGTTTCGTTTGCGATTCGATCAGGGAATCGCTCGTGTTCCGGCACACAGCATCCGCGTCTCACCGATGCAGGCCATGAACCGTGTCGCTGGCCCGGAACTTACTCCGAAAATCGCTGCTGATCTGCTGAGCGACCGGAATTAGTGCGGGTCGCACTTTCGTGGCGCGTCGAAACATGGGTTAGACGCTGCAGCTTGATGCCCCCGGGACGCCACACTTAAGCGGAATACGCTCTGGTACCTCACTCATCCATTTTTCGATGATGGCCCTGCGATGCACAAAACGCTTTGGTTGCGAGTTTGCGTGGTGGCCATCCTCGGTCTTGAGGGGTGTCATCTGCGAGCCGGGTTTGGACCAGCCCCGGCCAGTCGTCCCTCTACCGATCATTCGCTGACTCGCGACACGACCGAGCATAAGGACGGTGGGAAAACCGTTAATGAGACAGACAGGACGACGACAACTTACGAGGATGGTCGGTCGTCGACGGTCGAAACGGTGAATACTACGGTCACGACTGCCGAAGGCGCGACGTCGCGAAGTTCCACACAGACAAAGACCGATCGGTCCAGCAATGGGAGCGTCTCGACGTCATCAACGAGCAGCAGCAACTGACGATTAAACGACCGCTTCGACGGCAAAGCCTTCGCGGTACTTCTTCGTCAGCAAGGCATTCGCTTCAGGGGTGTTCGTGATTTTCAATGCACTGGCGTCCCAGTTCAGCGTCTTGCCGGGATGCAGCGCGGCGATGTTGCCCAACTGGACCGTTTCGGTCAGCGGACCGGCATAGTGAAAGCCGTCGCTGGTCCTGGTGTTGCTGAGGACTCCGTCGACCCAGACATGCCAATGATTCAGTGTTGTTTCTGCAGGTGTCTTGAAGCTGGCAAACTTCGATTGAGGATACAATTGCGGCATGCCGATATGCGGCAGCACCATGGTTCCTGCTTCGCCAACGAACAGTGATCCGCCCCCAGGCAATTCGACTCCGTCGGGAAGCTGACCCAACTCGCGAGCTGGCTTTCTTCCCCCGTCGTACCAGGTGACCTTGATGGATTCTCCTACCGTGTATTTGGTGGAGGGGAAGACGTATGTGACTGTTTCCGGGCCCGGCCAGAGTTCTGGATTGAAGCCACTGTGTTCCGCCAGAATCGTCTTGGGGGCCGTTAATTCCAAGGCTGTGAAAACGGGGTCAAGAATGTGGCAGCCGAAGTCTCCGAGAGCGCCTGAACCAAAGTCCTGCCAGTCACGCCATTTGAACGGGTGATAGACATCTGGAG
>CAIWEX010000386.1 GCA_903911795.1 uncultured Schlesneria sp. | reverse complement strand
CGCGGTTGGCGGTTGATTTCCGCATTTCAAAGTCACATGATTTTGCGGAAATACTAAATAACATACGACATCGCCGGATCAGCGGATGATCGCTGAATTTACCACGGTGCCTTGAGCAAGGAATTCATAATGGGGCGGACGGTAATATTGCTCTTCATTGCGGCGTCATTCGTGGGATGCAAGGACAACGGCGTTCCTCCGGTGCGAAATTCCTCACCTCAGAACTCAAAAGCAACCTTCGCGCTACAAACCAATATCGATTTGGGAGTTGTTGTTCAGGGAAATTCCGTGGAATTGAGAAAATGGATTCGCAACGACACGGATTCAGCAATTCAGATCGCCGAAGCCAAATCCAGTTGCGAATGTCTGAGCGTCCAATTTTCCCAGAAGCAGATTGATGCAAAAGGCAAAGTCCTGGTCCACCTCCATTACGACGGAGCCAAGGAACCGCACTTCACAGGATCGCTTTTGATCGAAGTCGAAATTATGGATGATCAGAAGAAAAAGATCGGACAGATCGATGTTCCCATCGAAGTTGTGCGAGCCGAAACCATTGGTGAAGCCCATCACTGATCAGGGGCGTTTGACCCCTGAAAATCGCTGTTTACAAGGAATCTCATGTTGAACCTAACATCGCGCACTTTTCTGCCGCTGACACTCTGCGCCCTTCTGATGGGTTGTGGTCAGACTAAACCCGAGCAGAAACCAACGCCGCCTCCGAATTCCGGACCAGCCACCAGCGTTCCGGGAATTACGGGAGCAGACACAAAGCCCGGTGGGACCGCGACAGCTGCCGCGGGAGCAAAATCAGAAACGGACAATTCACCTGCCACGGGTAAGCCGGCGACCCCATTCACAGAGGCAGCTTACCTGCCCGATGACATCGTCGGCATCGTTGTTGCCAATCCACGCCGCATGACGGAATGGGACGTCTACAGCCTGGTCAGAAACGCCAAGGGAATCGCTCCGCACGGCGTTGAAAGAGATCTGGCGGCGATCCCCAACCTTGAGCATATTGAACGAGTAGTGCTGGTCTTCGACCGGAAATTCGTGAAGCATGCGGCAGCGAAAGCGGGGTTAGAGGAAAAAAAGACCGGCGACGCAGAGGGAGACACGCCTGAACAGCCGGTTCCACTCGTTGTTTTCAGCCTGACGCAACCGCTTGTCGAGGGAAAGCACTTTTCCACGTTTGACTCGGTGGAAGAGGCTGATGGCGAAAAGATCCGGGTCGATTCCACGGCATCAGCATTGTGGGAATCCCCTGACAAGAAAACCGTCTTGGTGGGATCGATCGAGGATGTCCTGAATCGAGTTGCGGCAAAAAAAGCAGGCAAATCCAGTAATTCGAAATTGCTGTCGCAGTTGAACACCAGCGCTGAATTATCGATGGCATTTGCTCTCAACGATCAGGCCGAACTCATCGAGCGTGCGACGCAATTGGGTGAAGGAATTCCTGGCCTTGGAATGGTACAGCAGATCACTGGCATCGCATTGCATCTCAGTGTCACAGCAAAACCCGGTTCCAAGATGGTTGATGTCATCGCGACGACAGCGGACGCGGACGCGGCGAAGCAGATCTCCGATTTTCTTTCACCACTCTTGGATAATGGGAAAGGGCTTGCAAAGGAACAAATGACGGCCTTCTCCGCGATCGCGGATGACAACAGTAAAGCCGCACTGAGGCTGGCTGAACAACTGGTTGAATCGGCCGCAATTGCTCAGGCGGGAGCCCAAGTCACGTTGACCGTTGCGGTTCCTCAAGGATTTGACAAGCTGGCTGAAATCCTGAAGCCCACAATTGAGCAGGCAAACGTACAGGCTGGGTTGCAAGAAAAAAAGAACAATCTGAAGAGCATCGGTATCGCCTTCCACAACTTCAACGACTCGAACCTGAGATTCCCGGGCGCGGGCAAGTCCGCTGAAGGAAAATCAGGGTTGAGTTGGCGTGTGCACCTGCTCCCCTATCTGGACCAATTCGAGCTCTATCAGAAATTTAAACTCGACGAGCCATGGGACAGCGAGAACAACAAGCCTCTGATTGCACAAATGCCCGTCATTTTCAACGTGGATGGTGGTGTCCCTGAAGAGGGAAAGACGTCGATTCACGTCATGACGGGCCCAGGAGCTCCTTTTGCCAAAGATGCGACACCAAAACTAACAGACTTCACCGACGGTACTTCCAACGTGATTCTGTTTATCGTCGCGGGTTCCGATAAGGCCGAAGTCTGGACCAAACCCGGTGGACTGGACTTCAATCCGGAAGATCCCTTGAAAGCACTTGGAAAGGTCAGCGGCGAAACATTTTCCGCAATTCTTGCAGATGGGTCCTACCGCGCTATTTCCACAAAAATCGCGGCTGACCAGTTGAGAAAGTTGCTGCAGTCGAGCGACGGTGAGCCCGTCGGTGAATTCTAACTGAGTGTGCAATTCAAAATTGCCGGATGAACTGGGTAGTTTCGTCCGGCGTTACACTGCGTACACAGTTCGCCGCCTGTCGCGCCTTTCATCGCATGATGATGCAAGGCAAAGGTTCGAACACGCCATGTCAGACCAGTACATGTCAC
The DNA here is from genome assembly GCA_903911795.1 of uncultured Schlesneria sp. Classification (GTDB taxonomy): domain Bacteria; phylum Planctomycetota; class Planctomycetia; order Planctomycetales; family Planctomycetaceae; genus Schlesneria. The sequence continues at coordinate 7,849 of CAIWEX010000386.1, read as the reverse complement.
GAAACGCCGCAACAGTGATTCACAACATGTTTTGGCGAAATATGTTACATCACGCTGCGCGGCGGTCGGGCATCTTTTCAGAGGGCTTCGTAGGGACCGATGTCCAGCGGGGGACGGAGAACAAATAGCAACAGCGATGGCACCGGACGGCGGTCTTCAGGAAGGCGATGATTCCTTGCGCTTCGTTCCCGCTTCGACTTGCGTACACGTCATCACACTTGCATCGCGGACATTTCATTCTGGGTTACCTGCATTAAATGGCCCGTTTGACATCATCCCACGTTTGCATCGGTTGCCCGACACGAGTGAGACGCCTAGGAATTGTCATTTCTACGAGTTTCTGAAAACTTGGGGAAGATGAATTTTCCGAATCTTACCGGCAATGGTGCGCCAGATTCCCGTCTAATGACGATGAATGAAGCGTTTGAGTGAAGTGGCCGTCGACGGTGAGTTGCTGTCAGTGAATCTCAGGACCAATCCAAGGAGACTTCCGTAATGCGAATTTGGCCCGGTCAGCCGTATCCACTGGGTGCAACCTGGGATGGCACCGGCGTAAACATCGCGGTTTTTTCTGACAACGCGACAAAAGTTGAACTTTGTCTTTTCGATTCTCCCGACGACCAGCATGAGCAGTTTCGGATTGAATTGCCGGAGCGAACGTTCCATGTTTTTCACGGATATTTTCCCGATTTGAAGCCCGGGGCTCTCTATGGTTTACGCGTCTCAGGACCGTATTCCCCGATGAGCGGACACCGCTTCAATTCGAACAAACTGTTGCTGGACCCATATGCACGCGCGATCGGACGTGGTCTGACGTGGGACGACAGTCTTTTTGGTTACCGCTACGGCGACCCCGCCGTGGACTTATCGTTTGATGACCGAGACTCGGCTCCGTTTGCTCCACTCGGACTCATCGTTGACACGGCTTTCACCTGGGGAAATGACCAGCCACCGGAAGTTCCCTGGGAAAAAACAATCATTTACGAGGTTCACGTCAAAGGTTTCACGAAGCTGATGCCAGGGGTTCCCGAAAAGTTACGCGGATCGTATGCCGGTCTGGCCAGTGCCGCAGCCGTCGACCATCTGAAGAATCTGGGTGTTACAGCCGTCGAATTACTCCCGATTCATTTCCATGCTGACGAACGATTCCTCGTCCAGCAAGGACGAGGAAACTACTGGGGCTACAATACGCTGGGTTTCTTCGCGCCTGATCCGCGGTACTGTGCGACTCGCGATCCCGAATTGATGGTGCAGGAATTCAAGTCGATGGTGCGAACGCTGCACGCAGCGGGAATCGAAGTGATCCTGGACGTTGTCTACAACCACACCGCTGAAGGTGACCAGCTCGGCCCAACGCTCTCGTGGAGAGGCATTGATAATGCCAGCTACTACCATTTGAGGCAGGATAATCCGCGGCTTTACATGGATTTCACGGGCTGCGGAAACACCCCTCAGATTCGCCATCCGCGTGTCCTGCAATTGATGATGGACAGCTTGCGGTATTGGGTCACCGAAATGCATGTGGACGGCTTTCGATTCGACCTTGCTGCGACCCTGGCTCGACAATACAGCAATGTCGATCTGATGAGCGGGTTCTTCAACGTGATCCATCAGGATCCGATCCTGTCCCAGGTTAAGTTGATCGCAGAACCGTGGGACATCGCCGATGGGGGATATCAGGTTGGTCGATTCCCGATCATCTGGACGGAATGGAACGGTCGCTATCGGGATTGCGTTCGTCGCTTCTGGAAAGGTGAAGGAGGAACCGTCAGTGAACTCGCGACCCGCCTGGCGGGAAGCAGTGATCTGTACCGCGACGATGGTCGACGTCCATCGGCCAGCATCAATTTCGTCACGTGCCACGATGGCTTCACGTTGCGAGATCTTGTCAGTTATGACTCGAAACACAACGAAGCGAACGGAGAAGGAAACCGGGACGGAACAAACGACAATTACAGTTGGAACTGCGGTGTTGAAGGCCCGACGGACAATCGCGAGGTTCAGGTCCTTCGTGAACGTCAGATGCGCAATCTGCTTGCGACGCTGCTGCTGTCGCAAGGTGTCCCCATGCTGCTGTCGGGTGATGAGCTGGGCCACTCAGCCCAGGGGAACAACAACTGCTACTCACAGGACAACTATCTTTCGTGGCTGAACTGGAATCTGTCTCCTGAACAGGAAAAGTTTCTGGAATTTGCCCGGAAACTCATTGCGATCAGAAAGACGCAGCCCGCATTGTCGCGACGGCACTTCTTCCGAGGTCCGGTTCGTGGCGACGAACTGGAAGAAATTTACTGGCTCGACAGCACCGGCCGGCAGATGGATGACCAGGCTTGGAATTCCGGTGATGTCCGTTCCCTGGGAATGCTACTGCTAGGCCACTGCAGTCAGATTGACGAGCGAGGTGCCTGCATTGTTGGAGATCACCTGCTGGTTCTGATGAATGCGCATCATGAAGCCGTTGAATTCATGCTTCCGGTCGAGCTCCAGAAAGTGAAGGGGCTCGAACGCCTGTTCGACACCGCAAACGGCGACACCACAATCACCGTCTACGATCCTGGCAAACCGTATCTTCTGCACCCCCAAAGCATGGCCCTCTTCCGCCGTCGCTCGATCGAACGTCGCGAACCCGTCGCCTCTTCAGAAACCAGTACGGTTCGAATGGCACGGATGCTGGAGGATTGACGTTAAGGGTCACGTGGGAGATTGCAGCGATATTTGTGGATCAGTCCTGTCTGGAGGACGGATGAGCTTGGGGACACTGATCGCCGCTGATTTACGCTGATCCCGAAGGCGTCGCAGATCGCAATTTCTCCGCACCTTGGAGTGCCTACGTAGAGCGGCAGCCAATCGCAGAAAGAGTTCCTCAGGATTGCTCTGATAGGCCCGGGTAACCTTTCTGTCAAATTCCGTCCGTCAGGCGTTTGTGCGATTCCCTGGCAACCTGCGCGACGACTTCGTCTTCGTCGGTCGTTGCTGCCAGCAGACCGGCGAGTACTGCAGGCGAGCAAACTCCGGCGACCCCCAGTGCTATCGCCGCTTTTTCCCTGACAATCGGCTCATCATCGTCAAGTGCGGTGACCAGTTCGGGGATGAGTCCCGCGGCAAGCGTTGTTGATTCCGCCACAATTGCGGCCGAGTTTTCACGGACCTCGGCCTGGGGATGACTGAGCAATCGCTTCAGGCGGGGAATCAGGATGCTGCATTCATGGTCGCGTCGTTCTCCCAATGCCGACACAACAACGGCGAGCATTAGCGGTTGTGTCCCTTCATCGTCAAGAAGTGAAACCAGCAGATCACGCGGTGCCGTCATTTGCGGTCGAATTCGCCCCAACGCACGAGCAGATTCGAAGCGAACGTCGGGGTCGCCATCGGTCAACCGCAAGGCCAGATCGGCTTCGATTGCTGACCAGTCAATGTCGTTCGTCGGTGACGTCTGCCCCTTTGGGAATTCTCCCAACAGCTTTGCAGCAAGAGCGCGAACTCCGGAATCGACATCCTTCAACGCGATCTGAAGCCATTGCAACCGTTCAGGCAAGCTTGACAAGGCACTCACCGCCAGAACAGCACGGTAGCGATCTTCGGGCGTGACCGCGTGCTGAAGGTCTTGAATCCAGGTCGATAATGGTTTGGTAGAAAACGGAGATGCCAGCGGAGCCATGTGCCAATTGCTTCCTGATACGTACGCCATGTCAAAAACGACAAAATTGTCATCACGAGGTGAATCGCAAAACATCCTAATCCACTCCGCGAACGAACGACAGAAAACAGACCAAAGTTATCCAGTTCATTCGATCGTGATTGAGCTGCATCGATTCCTCGGGTGGTCAACTTCAGTTCGTGCCTGGACGAAAGTCGCCATTCGCGACACTTCGTCAGAACGGCTTCGCTGCAAGGTGGAATACCCTTGGCAAGCAGGGCGAATCCCTTTTTGAAGCTGGACAGGATGCAGGGTGGGACCAGTGGCGTTTCGCCGCGCCGGCCCACCATCACTCCTCGAAGTTTCCTGATGGTGGGCCGGCGCTCGAAGCGAGTTGGTCCCACTACTTTGAAAAAGCCGATTGCCCTGCCCAGCAATGGCAGGGATCTTACAATGACTATTTCAGTGACGAATCAACGGCCTGTTTGCAGAAAATGCCGTGATAGCTTGGGCTGAAGCATTCGGTAATGATGAGGGTTGCGGTCAACGGTGTTTGAACGGCGAGGACATTCAGCCAGTCAAAATGACCAGCCAATGCCCAGCAGGCGACGTTGATGACGAATACACCCGCCCAGAACAATTCGAACTCGCGGCGGATTCGAAACACGTTGCAGAACAGGAAAAAATGTCCCAGCGTGATTGGGAAGAGCCAGGCAATCTCACCCAGGATCGGCAGGGCTGCAATCGTCGCGATGGCGCATATGGCAATCGCCAGCAGATCGATCGCGGATAATCGAAACCCGCGACGCTGTTTGCCAAGGTCGGTCATTGCAGTACCGAATCGCATGGTCTTTTCCGTCTCAAGTACCTAAACATGCAGATCCGTCGTCAATACTTCGAAATCAGGTCCCAGAGTCACGTCGAGTTTACCGAAGGAAGTTCTAAAATTGATAATACGCATGTCCCGACAGGAGAGAAAGATCTTTTCGCCGTCGCGGATAGACTCAACGACATGATAGGCCGGTGACAGTGCCGACATCGCCTGGAACTCCGGGAGCGGTTCCAGATATCGACGAAACTCGGCATCAAGAATTGTTGTGGTTGCAATAATTTCCAAGCTTCCCGTCACCGCATTCAACCGCATGGAAATCACTTGTGAATCTTGACGGTCGCAGGTAAAGAACACCCACGGCCACAACGCCGATGGAACGATCGAAAGAACGTCACGACTGCACAGTGTCGAGGCGCGTGATCGCAACAGACCTTTCACCGCGATATATCCTGCCAGACAAACAAGATAACCTCCGCTGAGGAATTTCGCGCGTGATGAATCGTCGGAAAGATGGCAGGCTACGATCGCGAATGTACCCGTGGTCAATGCGATCACGACACTGTCGATAAAGAAGACCCACTCCAGGCAGAACCGACGCTGCGTCAGCGGTGAAAGAAGTCGAACGCCATAGGTATTGGTCAGGTCCAGTATCGCGTGCAGTGCTGCCCCGGCAGCCAGGCCGATCGGTAGCGGAGCTAACTCTGGAAACGTCTTATTCAACAGTCCCCAAACGAAAAGACCGCCGATCACCATTCCAAACAACGAGTGTGTCCAACCTTGATGCCACGTCAGAAAGGCTCGTTTCCCGAAGCACCGGCTGAATGCGTCCAGATCAGGAACGACCGAACCCAGGATAAATCCTGCGCTTGCCGCCGGGTACGAAACAAGCCACGGACCGGCAATTGCTACCCCCATCATCCCGTGCGTGACGATGTCCATACCGTTCCATGCCGTCAGACACTCGGAGCGAACTTGAGTCGGCCCGATGATTGATTGCGGGCTAGAAGAGAGAGAGATTCACCCAGATTGGTGATAGCCTGTGCCAGTTCCTGAAGATCATCCGGATGGCCGGTTACCGGAAGCCGCTTCAGCCGCAGTGACACTTCCAGGAAAATTTCTCCTTCTGGATCGGCTTCGGCAAGCACGGGTTCAATACTCCATTGGACGTCGGCCGGATGGCTGGCTCGATCGACAGCGAGGGCAAGCGTCCTGTCGATGTCAGCCTCAATTGCGGAACATCGATCTTCCAGAGCTTCTGCTTCTGGAGTGACTCCGCTGGAGAGTTTCCACGAATCGTAATTCATGTCGGATCAACCAAAAGTGTGCCAGATGTGATGGCTCCGCCTGTTCAGTCAATCCGTTACTTCGTGATTAGACAACGGAATCGGCAATGATGCAAGTTTTTCTAAAGACATTGCAGCATGAAATGCCCGGTTTTTCGAGAACCAATGAGTGCACGCCGTTAATGAAGGTGAGGCAGACGGTGTTCGTTCTGCGAACGAACACAGCGATTTAGCGGACCGCCTGGTAAGCCCCTTCGGGAATGGGGGATGTCGGTGCCGTTTCTCTGCAGTTCACTTGCGTGAAAAAGCTGCTTTCCAGGATCACAGAGCCATGTGTCCCGCATGACAGGGTGGCGGGGCGCACCCGCTTCGGGGAAGCCCCCGTTAAATCGCCACTGTTTTTGGAATTCTCCCCGGTAGAATCTCTGGGAGAAGAAAATGCATTCTCATACGAGGCGCTCACACCTCATACCGCAAAACCGTGAGAGCCGACGATATTTTTCCGTCGCTTGCGGCTGGCGTGTTATGGGCAGGGCCGGTCAAGGTGACAGATCCCTCGAATCAAAGGGAATCCATTCGCATGAAAAATATCAACCATCGAAGAATTCGTGCGAACATTTCCCAAGCACGTGCGTCTATTGGGTAATGGCGATGGTGTTCATCGTCACCGAAGAACCAACTTCAAAGGTCTTGCGGATCATGATGCTTTCACTGCTGATGTTTGAATGCAGAAAACGTGATACGAGTTGTTTTGCCATACCGGCAAACCTCTTCGCGGTAGCGCCCGTGCGTTCCCAGAATCGGCAGCAATTGGCCGGTAATTTGGGAAATACCGGTTTGCGTAGCGAAGATTCCTCGTATCCGCTGCGCTCGTGACATCGGCTGAAAGCCTCGCAAGCTCTCAAAAGCCCGGTGTCACTCGAAGGACACCGGGCTTTCTCATTTTCCTGGGCTGGTCGCTGAGATGGAATAGCGCCTGGCTGTAGCCCAGGAGAGAAGGATTCGAACGCCTTCCGGCCCACATTCAACAAGTATTCCGGAAGGTCCCGGATGACAGAGATATTGCGTACACAGACAAGGCCCGTTCGACTTCTGGTGAGGTTGCCAGTCCTTCAAACTGGTTAGGTTGGGTTCGAATCCCACACGGGTCAATTGGAAACGACAGAGCGTAGCGAAGCCTGGTATCGCGCCTGGTTTGGGACCAGGAGATCATTGGTTCAAATCCAATCGTTCTGAATGAAAAGACGGGATGCAGGGGAGCAGCACTCCACGTGGCCTGGTGCCCCTGTTCGAGTCCGACCAGCCTGATTTCGCCTGGTGGTGTAACGGAAGCACATCGTTCTGATACGGCGGGAGCGAGGGTTCAACTCCTTCCCAGGCGATTGCAAACGGAGAATGTCATGGAACAAGAGCTATCAGACAAACGCTGCCACGTCCTCAGCCGGGGTCGTGGTGTAACGGCAGCACAGCAGGCTTTTAACCTGCCCGGCGGGGGTTCGAATCCCTCCGACCCCAATGGTATCCGGGCCTGTAGCTCAACGGTGAGAGCAGGCTCCTTATAAGGGCCAGACGACGGTTCAACTCCGCCCATGCCTACTGAAAGCAATCGAATACGGGATCAAGGTGTTAGTGGCAGCACACTCGGTTCTTACCCGAGCAAGTGACGGTTCAAGTCCGTCTGGTCCCACTGCGGCTTCGCCGCAGAGTGAGGAGATATGTGAAAGTAGAAAGGTGAGAGGGCGGTTCTTTCTCTCCTTTCCAAGTTCTCAAAACTTCTCTCTCAACCGCACTGGTCGTTTTAGCGGCGAAGACTCCGCACCCGTAATGCGGCAACGTGGGTTCGAGTCCCACCCGGTGCTTTTGGGTTCGCGAAAACGAATGTTTGCGCTCATGAATGTCAATCGCGCGATGGGCGATTGACCGGCTCTTTGACAACTTGGCCAGGACTTAATGCACCCATGACGTAGCGGCAGCGTACCGCCTCGCCAGGGCGGAGGTGCGGGTTCAACTCCCGCTGGGTGCTTTTTTGTTCGCGTGGAAAGTCGGTCGTGACAACGACGGTATATCCGCGATGAACGATCGCGTGACGAAGTCTTT
>CAIWEX010000385.1 GCA_903911795.1 uncultured Schlesneria sp. | reverse complement strand
GTCGTCGAAAGACGCGTTCCACCAGCATGTGGCTCAAAAACAGCGAGGGATCGTCAATCAACTCCCGCGAGGTACCAAGACGGCTGCGTGGTACTCGATGACGATTCCCGCCGGTGAATCAACGACGATTCGCTTGCGACTGACCGACGATGCGATTCCCGTCGCCGCCCCGTTCTCAGAGCAATTTGACGAGATCTTTGCCCTGCGAATTGCCGAAGCGGACGAATTTCACGATTCTCGAGTTCATCGTGGATTGACGCAGGATGAGCGACGCGTGCATCGGCAGGCGAGTGCCGGGCTGCTTTGGTCGAAGCAATTCTACTACTACGCAGTCGGTGACTGGCTGCGTGAAACTCCGAAGCGGATTCATGCGACGGAACCGATCGAGCAGAATCGTAATGCTGGCTGGACACATCTGTTCAATCGCGATGTGATTTCGATGCCGGACAAGTGGGAATATCCCTGGTACGCCGCCTGGGACAGTGCGTTTCACATGATCCCCTTCGCGACACTCGATCCGCATTTCGCCAAGGACCAGATGCTGCTGTTCCTGCGGGAATGGTACATGCACCCCAACGGCCAGATCCCGGCCTACGAATGGAATTTCAGCGACGTCAATCCGCCAGTTCATGCCTGGGCCTGCTGGCGCGTCTACCAGATGACGGCTCGAAACGGTGATCGTGATCGCGAATTCCTGGCACGCTGCTTTCAGAAGTTGCTGCTGAACTTCACGTGGTGGGTAAACCGCAAGGACGTCAACGATCGTCATGTTTTCACGGGCGGTTTTCTGGGCCTCGACAACATCGGGATCTTTGACCGTTCCAAGCCACTGCCCACAGGCGGTCATCTTGAACAGGCGGACGGAACTGCCTGGATGGCCTACTATTGCTCCAGCATGTTGTCGATTGCCTTTGAACTGGCGGACGGCAATCCCGCGTATGAGGACATGGCGTCGAAGTTCTTCGAGCATTACATGACGATCGCCGCGGCGATGAATTCCATTGATGGGACCGGCCTGTGGGATGAAGAAGATGGATTCTACTACGATCACCTGCACGTCAACGGGCAGAGTATTCCACTGAGAATTCGGTCCATCGTGGGGATCATTCCACTCTTTACGGTCGATGTGCTGTATGACCGGGTGATTCGACAATTGCCTGGATTTCGCAAGCGGATGGACTGGTTCCTTGGCCACCGCAGCGACATCATCGATACGATGACGTACATGGAAAAGAGCGGCCCGGATTGTCCGATGGAAGGGCTGCGGTTGCTGGCGATTCCGACTCGAAAGCAACTCGAGCGAATTCTGAAATATGTCTTGGACGAGGACGAGTTCCTGTCGCCGTACGGAATTCGATCTCTCTCGAAATATCATGAGAAGCATCCGTTCAGCTTTTATGTGAACGGGAGCGAGATGCGAGTTCAGTACGTGCCGGGTGAGTCTGACACGGGGATGTTCGGAGGCAATTCGAACTGGCGCGGCCCGGTCTGGTTCCCGCTCAATTACATCCTGCTCGAAGCCTTCGAGCGTTATTATCAGTTTTACGGAGACGATCTGAAGGTGGAATGTCCAACCGGTTCGGGCATCCTGATGAACCTGAAGGAAGTCGCCGACGAACTGCGTCGACGGTTGTCGAGGTTGTTCCTGGCCAACACCGAAGGTGTCCGCCCCTGCTATGCGCGTGGCGAACGATTCGTCAACGATCCCAACTGGTGCAATCTTGTTTTGTTCTACGAGTATTTTCACGGCGACACAGGCCGCGGCCTGGGAGCCAGTCATCAAACAGGCTGGACCGCCTTGATTGCACCGATCCTGGAGCAATTGGCGAAGGAGCGGACTCAATCAGATTCGTGACGCATTTCCTCCCGGACACTGGGAGTGATCGACAGAACGGCTCCGGTTCAATTGTATGAAAACCAGATGTGGGCAGGATGATGTGGGGCAGAACGATGAAGAATTTCGATTCAGATGTCTTCCATCATTCTGCCCTCCATTGTTCTGCCCAACTGTTTTGGTCTTTCCCGAATCTACGAGGATGGTTTCCGACCCCGTTGTTCTTCACTGAGGCGTTTTCCGCATATCACAGATTTCGCCAAATCCCACCAGGAATTCCTGTCATACCTATTTGATTGCCTGAGCACTGGCATCGCGCGACGGTCTGAGACTAGAATCCGCGCTATGCCCTCACAATTGACATTGCTGTTTGGTGACGCCGGGACAGGAAAGACTGAGCGTCTGCTGAAGGAGTACCGCGCGGCGTTACGGAATGGACGCGAACGGAAGCGCCCGGGGACCGTTCTGTGGCTGGCTCCGACGCGTCGTGTTCAGCAACTGATCGTCGAACGATTGCTCAATTGCGATGAACCCGTGCAACTGGCTCCGCGCGTTCTGACGTTCGATGTCTTTGCAGAACAGGTGCTGGCGGCTGGCGGGAAGCCGGCCACGCCGATTTCACCGGTGATGAAACGACTGCTGCTGCGGCGAATTGTCGCGGATCTCAGTAATCGCGGGCAGCTAGTCAATTTCTCGTCCGTGACGCAAACGACCGGATTCCTGGATGTCGTGTCATCCTTCATTTCGGAATTGAAGCGGGAAGAAATCTGGCCGGATGAATTTCTCGAAGCTTGCTCGCATCGCCCTCCCAAGCGAGCCAAGCGGGATCGCGAACTCGGTTTGATCTATTCGAAGTACCAGTTACACCTGTCGCGGCAGAACTGGTACGACAATGAAGGGCGTTTCTGGCTTGCCCGGACAGCCTTGGCCGAGGGAGTCCGTGGGCCTTTTTCTACGGTCGAATTCCTGGCTGTCGACGGCTTTGCGGACTTCACGCAGACGCAGTACGAAATCCTTGGGCACCTGATGTCATGGATTCCGCGTGCCACCGTAACGCTCCCCTATGAAGAACCGCCGACACGCCCTGAACTGTTTGATAAGCCACGAACGACGATTGATCGGCTGCGAAAGTGTCTTCCTTCAGGAACGCGATTTCAAACCGAGAACATGGTCGCTGACCGGTCGGCATGGCCCGCCGGAATGCGAGTCGTCGCCCAGTCGCTCTTTTCAAACCCACGAGCTGTTACCCCCTCAACAGACGCCGCAGGCCTGGAACTCGTCGCGGCTACCGGACCACTCGGGGAATGCCAGGCTGTGGCTCTGCGAATCAAACGCCTGCTGATTGACGGGGTCTCTCCTTCGCGAATCGTCGTAGCTGTCCGTTCCGTGATGGAAACGGGACCAGCCTGGCGCGATTATTTTGAACAGGCTGGAATTCCGACGTGGTGTGAAGCGGGAACACCTCTGGCCAGCAGTCCGATCGTCAAGGCTCTGTTTTCGGTGCTGCAATTGGAACTGGAAGACTGGCCCTTTTCGCGGCTGACTCAGGTCCTGGGCTCCAATTATTTCCAGCCCGCATGGCCGGAACTGTCTCGCGGTCGGGGATCTCGACTTGTTGGTGCCGCCCTGCGACGGATGAAGCTGCATGCTGGTCGCGAGTTGATGATGCGAGCCCTGGCACGCGTCGGTGCCGGGGCGATCGTGGATGAAGAGACGGGCGAAGAGTTCACCGGGGATACTCAAGCCACCGTTGCAGCACTCGCCAAGCGTGCCGAAGCGATTCTAAAACGACT
>CAIWEX010000384.1 GCA_903911795.1 uncultured Schlesneria sp. | reverse complement strand
TGCATTTTTTCATGGCAACTCAAGTATTCGCCTTGTCCTCAGACGTCATGTCAACCAGGACGCGTTGGTTCGCGGAGCGAACCACGACTATCTAAATCGTTACCCGCGTTGGGTGACTCCACGGTGGAACGATGGGCTGTGACATCGACAGACGGTACAGAATCGCGCTCGGCACTGCCGGCGGCCCGAGCCACGTTCCGCAGCATCCCTGCGAATACAAATTGATGCAACGGATAGATCCCGTACCAATAAAGCAGCCCGGCCAGACCAATCGGATCGAAAATTGCCGTCTGACGAATCTCACTTCCTCCTTTACAGGGAGTGACCTCGAACTCCAGCCAGGCTCGCCCAGGCAGTTTCATTTCCGCGTGCAAACGGAGCCTGCGAGGTGGTTCGAAAATTTCGACGCGCCAAAAGCCGACTGGTTCACCGACATGCAAGTTCTCTGGATCACGCCGACCGCGGCGAACGCCGACGCCACCGATGAGCAGATCTAGGAAACCGCGTAGCGACCACAACCAGTTACCGTAGTACCAGCCCGACTGTCCACCGATGCGGCGTATCGGCGCAAACGCTTGCTCGGCCGAAACCGCCACCGTGATCGTTCGCGAATCAACGAGTCGGGAGCCATATCGGTCGCCACCCCAGGATTGTGTTTTACCGGCAGACGACAACGCATCTGACCAACGAGTTTCGGCAAATTCACGATCTTCGTTGACGAGTGCCCGTTCAATGGCCTTCCGAACGGATCGTGGCCGGACCGCGAACACTGATTCGGCCAGGTTGTTCGAGACCAGTGTCGGATTACGCAGACTTTCGACGAGCTTCCGACCGACTCGGGCATAGAGCGGGGTCACGAGTCCCAGCCAAAGGCTGGACAGGTAGGGAGTCAGCAAGGGGACTGGAATCATCCATCGCGTCAATCCCCGTTGCCGGGCATATTCCTGCATGATCTCGCCGTAGGAAACCTGGTCAGGTCCGCCAATCTCATAAATCTGCGAGGCAGCTGTGGGAAGCTCCAGAACCGCGATCAAATAAGCCAGCAGGTCTTCGATCGCAATCGGCTGCGCTTTCACCTGGACCCAGCGGGGACAGATCATGATCGGAAGGCGTTCGCTCAAAGCCCGGATCATCTCAAATGACAGGCTGCCGGAACCAATCACGATCGAAGCCCGAAACTCAATCACCTGCGCATGATGAGCCCGCAAAACGTCGCCTGTCTCCTGACGACTGCGAAGATGTTTCGAGAGCTTTTCATCGGGGTTGCCAAGTCCCCCCAGGTAGACCAGACGCCGAACTCCAGCCTGCGTGGCTGCTTTTGCAAAGTTCTCTGCTGCGATGCGATCCTGTGATTCGAAATCGCGGTTGTCGCCCATCGAATGAACAAAGTAATAGGCCGTTTCCACGCCCTCGAATGCGGTTGCCAGTGACTGACAATCAAAGACATCACCTTGTACCACTTCAGTTGTCGCATCGACCCGATCCCGCAGCGCTTCCGGACGCCGGGTCACACAACGAACCTGCCTGTGCTGCTGTTGCAGACGTGACAACAGGCGTCCCCCCACATAGCCAGTCGCTCCCGTCAATAAGATCAATCCCGACATCCTGAAATCCCGTCTGCTGCAGCACTGGTGATCTCACGAGTCGAGGATCACGATTCATTCGCCCCACATGAGATGATTAACGCCAACATCCACTTCGATCATACGGCCATCACCGCAACGACGTGCGTGATTTAACGGGAATTGTGACGACTTCTGAAGATTCACCGTTCAGGTCAGGCATTCGCGGACTTGGACGCACGAGCGATCGCCACCGCGCCGTACAGGGTGGCCACGATTGGCAACAACAGCAACAATACGCTCGCTGCCAGCAAGGTCCGGCTTGTCGCATCGACATCCATCCTCGCCCGACCGAGAAATGTCTGCCACAACGCATGTCCAAGGAACAGCAGATGTGCTGTCACGGCCGATCGCATCAACCCTATGGAAAATCTCACCCTGAATTTCTGCATCAGAAACGACAGGAACGGGAGAGTCTGCACGGCGTGCAGGACGGCACCATGAGGGTATTTCAGAACTCCGGCAAGCCCCCAGATCTCGGGCGGACGCCCCTGCGCAAGATTTATTTCTCCGGCAATTGTGACCAGCATGCCCAGACCACACGCGACGAGCAAAAGCCACAGTCCCGCGCGAATTGCAATCGCTTGCGATTTAGCCATCGGTCGTAGCCAGCGTGATCTCCAGCAAAGCCAGGCGATGCCTGCCGTCACGAGCAGAATGAGACCGAGCATGATCGTTTCAATGAGCGAGTTGAGAGGTGTCGTCCGATTAAAGTGAGAAGAAACTCCTCGCCACTGTTGCAGGGTAATCAGGCCCACTTCGAGCAACAGCCCAACCGACAGGAGACTCGCCAGACGCTGATCGCCGCGGCGAGGGGCAAGCTGCGTCAGAATCCACATGATCGACCAGACTGTCATCCCGGCAGAGATTCCGAAGAGTGCTGGTTTTCGGAGTGACAGGGGGCCAGACCAGTCCGCTCCTGTCATGCACAACAAAATCAGATGAAACAGTCCGCTGGCAAGTAACGCGGTACCAATCAGGATTGGCAGGCGGAACTTTTTCAGGAATTCGTGATCCAGCCATTCCAAGTCCACGGGGAGCGCGAAGCGGACCGGGTCTTGATCGCGGGCTGCAGTTCCCACTACGAGGGGCACTTCAATATTGTCTCGAAAACTCTCGCAGGGGTTCATGGAATGATTCATCTCCGTGGCAGGACGTGCCCCAACCCGCCATCGATCCCGATCACTTGACCGGTAATCCAATCATTCTCCGCATCAAGGAGCCAAGTCACAAGTGATGCGACCTGTTCGGGTTCTCCCAGACGACCCAGGGCGTGCATTTGAGCCGACGCCGTCGCACTCGCGGAATTCTCCCAGATGCGCCGCGTCAAATCGGTACGTATCAGTCCCGGACTGACGACATTGACGCGAATATTGTTCGCCGCATAGGTCGCCGCCGCTGAACGGGCCAGGCCGATAACGCCAGCCTTGGCCGCGGCGATCGCTTCGTGATTCGGTATACCGATTTCCGCTGCCGCCGAAGCAAACAAAACGATCGATCCACCATTTGCTCGCAGCAGTTTCGCACCGATGCGAACGGTTGCAAATGCGGTAAACAAGTTCGTCTCCACGACGTGACGCAGTTCGTCGTCCGTCGTGGTGTGTGCTGGCTTCAGGAGAAGCGAACCGATGCAATTGACGAAGGC
>CAIWEX010000383.1 GCA_903911795.1 uncultured Schlesneria sp. | reverse complement strand
AGGCATCCCACTGTAGGCATTGCCGACGCGATCATCGATTTCGTCAACCAACAGAGGAATCCCGGGGTTCAGAAGTCGGTAGCATTGGCTGGCGACGGCGGTTCTTTCGGCCAGCGTCTTCGGTTGCGACACCTCGACACCCAATTTCGTATTCGATTCCATTTTCCAGCCATCAGCCGGATGTGCTTCGCGAACGTAGATGGCCAGAAACGTCGCGTCGTTCTGGAATCGGCGATAAACCGCTTCGACTCCGGGGTACATTGAGCGGAATGGACTGCAGGTGAAGTTTCCAAACACGAGGACAACCGGTTTGGAACCAATGACGTCTGACAGATGAATTGTCTGCTTGCCATCCTGCGTTGTCAGCGTGAAATCCGGTGCTCGGTCACCAACCGATGGACCTTCATACAATGAACCAAGTTCACCGTTGAGCAATCCCTGCATCAGTTGTTGCTGCGTCGGAGCGTCGCCGGGATAAAAGCTCTCCGAGATCCCGGTCAGCCAGGCTGCTCGCAGTTCCTCAATCGTAGCGACATCGCCGCATTGCGAAACGGTATCGAAAAACGTCACCCATTCCGCCCGAGTCAGCTTGCCGTCTCCTTTGGTGTCCAACCGCCGTAACAGGCGATTGACCAGATAGGCGTGCTGTACCCACGGATGACTGTCTGACCAGTCGAGATCTTCCGCAGTGATGGCTCCGTTACGATTTCGATCCAATCGGGCGAACCATTCTGGCGAACCGCGGAATTCCTCAGCAGAAATTGATCCATCGACGGCGATTTGATGAGACTCCGCCAGCCATTTCCAATTAAACTTCGCCTGTGCCGGCCCAAACCACCCGTCGCTGCCGCCCATCATCCCCCCTTGGGCGATGGTGATCAGCATCCGGACCGATTCCGGGATTCGCTGGCCAGTGTACTTCTGCTGCAATTCTTCAGAGACACGTTTGAGTTCATCGGGCGAGGATTGCTTCCACGCTATGAGGGCCGATAACTCGGCCGACGACGGCGGTGCCAATGCAACTACGTTACTCGCCATGGGAAGTCCGATCACTGCAAACGACAAAATGCCTTCAAAGCAACACCGTAATGCTGAACGGTAATGCCTGATCGTGGCGATCTGATTCGGTCAGTCGCTATCATAGGGTAGTCGCGTCCGTCTTCAAAATCCTGCAGCATGGAAAACTCAATTGCCACTTCTTGGTTCTCATTTGTCGATCGCGGGGGGCTACTACAAGGCGGCAGATACCGCCGCGTCACTCGGTATGGATACCGTGCAGATCTTCAGTAAGAACAACAATCAGTGGAAGGGAAAACTCCTGTCGGATGAAGACGTCCGCCTGTTTCGAGAAGCCGTCGAGCGAGCCGAGTTGCGTCGGCCGTGTGCGCATGACAGTTATCTGATCAACCTCGCCAGTCCGGACGATGTTCTGTGGCAGAAGTCGATCGAGGCCCTGATTGATGAACTGCAGCGAGCGGAACGTCTGGGATTGGTTGGAGTCGTGATGCATCCAGGCAGTTTTGTCAGCTCAACGGAAGAGGCCGGCTTGAAGCGGATCGCTACGGCTATCGATCACGTTCATCAACAGACGCGTGGAATTGAGTGCCAGCTTTGGCTGGAAACGACCGCCGGGCAGGGAACGAATCTCGGGCACCGCTTCGAACAGATCGCGACCCTGCTGAACACGGTCAAAGACTCGGATCGACTGGGGGTCTGTGTCGATTCGTGTCATATTTTTGCAGCCGGATATCCGCTGCAGACGCCCGAGGAATACGCCGCGACGATGGCTGAGTTCGATCGAACGATTGGTATCGCTCGGATCTGTGCCTGGCACTTGAACGACAGCAAAAAGCCACTCGGCAGTCGGGTCGATCGGCACGAGCATATTGGGCGCGGGTTTCTTGGTCTGGAACCGTTTCGCCATATCCTGAACGATCCGCGGTTCGCAGATATCCCGATGTATCTGGAGACCGAGAAGGGTGAAGAAGAGGGTGAAGACCTGGATGCCATCAACCTGCGTGTCCTCAAAAGCCTGATCAAATCGGCACCCGTTCGAGCTCGCCGCAAGAAGTCTTCGTAAGTCGCGAGTTGGTGCAAACACCATCGGTGATGCAAGCAGTTGTGGTGCGACAGGCCCATCATGCAGAACGTGATGGCGACGTATTCAGAACCGAATTGGATTCCGCAGTTGCATTGTAACGCGTCGTTCGAGTGAAATGGGCTCGCCTTTGAGGAGAGGCTGTTATGAAACCGACGACGTTTTTTACTTTGATCTTTGCCGTTACCAGCCTTGCGCAGGTCGCTTTCCTGCACGCGGCTCCCCCCGCGATCGGTGACGTGATTGCAGATCTGCGATTCAAGGATATCCGCGCGCTGCCACGGTCGCTGACCGACCTGGGAGCCAAAAAGGCCTACGTTTTCATCTTTACGACGACCAGTTGCCCGCTCGTCCGGCGTTCGATTCCCAAGCTGGTGGATCTCGATACGCGGTATGCCGCTCAGGACGTGCAGATCGTCGCTGTTAATGTCGGAGCTGACGATACGATCCGGGATATGGCGGCTCAGGCGATTGATCTTGATGCCCCGTTTCCGTTTGTCAAAGACGCTAACCTTTCCTGTGCAAAGGCACTCGGTGTGACTCGCACTCCTGAAGTCGCGATCCTCGATGCCAGTAAGAAGCTCGTCTACCGTGGCCGGATCGATGATCAGTTGCGATTGGGGGGAGCCCGCCCGGAACCGACTCGCCGAGACCTGGAAGAAGCGATTCGCGAACTTCTCGAAGGTCGCCCTGTAGCCGTTTCTGAAACTCCTGTTGATGGCTGTGTGATTGAATCCCCGTCGCAACCATCCGTGACGCTGCCAGCCCCGACGTTTCATCGCGATGTGGCTCCGATCCTGCAAAAACGGTGTGCGTCCTGCCATACCGAGGGAACTGCCGCTCCATTTTCACTCACCACATTCCGCGATGTTGCGGCCCATGCCGAGATGCTGGCCGAGGTTGTTGAGGATCAGAGAATGCCCCCCTGGTACGCTCACCCGAAGTATGGTCGTTTCCAGAACGATCCGTCACTCTCGCGCGAAGAACGTGACACGGTGGTCCGCTGGGTTAAATCTGGTCGGACGGAAGGAGAACCGCCAACAGATCCTCCCAAGCCGGTGGAAGCACCGAAGTGGCGGATCGGACAGCCCGACGTCGTGATCACGATGCTGGAACAACATACCGTCCCCGCCACGGGATTTGTTCCGTATCGATATATTGCCCTGCCGTACCTGTTTCTGGCAGATACCTGGGTGGAGGCGATTGAAATCCGACCTGACAATCCTGCCGTCGTTCATCATTGCAACATGGCCTATGCCACCACCAAGGGAGCGGGCGAAGAGACGTTTATCACAGGACATGTTCCCGGCGGCCAGCCGATGGACTTGGGCCGGTTCAACAACGGAGTCGGCTTCTTCATCCCGAAGCTGGCCATCCTGGGTTTGCAGATCCATTACACCACCACGGGGAAAGAAGAGAACTGCCGCATTTCAGTCGGGCTCCGCTTTCCTCGCAAACCAGTTCAGAAGCAGGTGCGACATGTCCTGCTCGACCCACATCGAATTGCGATCGCTCCCAATCACGGGGCGTTTCCGATTCAGTCTCGAAAAATACTGGATCGCGACGTCATGCTGCTGGGGATGTTCACCCACATGCATGTCCGAGGCAAAGATATGACGTTTTATGCGACTGCTCCCGGTCAGCCACGCGAAACACTGCTGCAGATCCCGAACTACAACTTCGAATGGCAACTGGGCTACGAGATTGAGCCGGGCCAGAAACGACTTCCCAAGGGAACCGCGATTGAAGCGATCGCTCACTACGACAATTCCGCCTTCAACCCCTATAACCCTGATCCGAAGCGGACGGTTCCATACGGACAGCAGACGTACGACGAGATGTTTAACGGTTATGCATTCTTCGTTGACGAGTATGAAGAACTCAACATCAATGTCGATCCACGGACCGGCTACGTGAAGAGACCTTCCAAACGGGACTCCGCTGCCAAATGAGAATGAGTGCGGATCCCGTCTCGCGAACTCTGCACATGATTGAGACCTCGAGAGAGCGCCCAGTCATGCCGTTTCGGGCGCCCGATAGAACCACGCGACCGGCAGGATCAGGATTGCGGCGAATCCGAACAGGGAGGCATGTGGCAGTTCCAGCACTTCGACAAAAATCTTCTGACCGATCGAATAGACAAGACCTGAACCGGCGATCCCGATCCAGTTCAGCAGATTCATCGCTCCGATGATTCGCCCCTTTTGATCGCTGGGGGCCGCCGTCTGCAGGTAGACCTGAAGCGGGACACTGAAGAACCCGGCAAACAGGCCGACGGAAATCAGTGCCACGGCACTGCCGTAAGGCCCCAGCAAGGAACCTCGACGGAACGGGTCAGGCCGAACTTTTGCTTCAGCCGGTGTCGGAATTGCTTTTGACGAATCCTTGGAAGCGTTGGCCTGTTCCAGTCGCTTCGCCTTTGCCTGACGAACCTCGGCACGAGCCGCTTCGAAGCCGGGACCGGGAAGAGCCAGGGCCGCCAGACTGAGCGTCAGCCCCCAGGCACCCATGCGTACCATCCATCCGCGGACGCGATCTCTGGAAAGCAGTCCTGCCAGTACACAACCGACGGCAATTCCTACGCCAGTGCTGGCGGCCATCACTCCCGTCGTCAGATCATCCAGCCCCAACTGGATCTTGCCGAAGTCGTTGATGACTGGTGGATAGACTGTGCCTGCGACAAACCAGAAGATCGACGACATCAACAGAACGCCCAGTAGATTCCGATCTCGCATCATCAGCATCCACGTGTCACGCGGAATCGCGATAGAAGACCATTCAAACTTCAGATTCGGTTGGGCAACGGGGGTCGGCCGAATCAGCAGCGATGTTCCCAGACCTGTTAGGGCTACCGCCAGACAGGGGATGCTTGCTTTCCACAATTCATTTTCGAAATGTTGCTTTGCGGCTCCTGCAGCAGACAGGCCGAAAATGATGGCCAGAAACGTTGCCATCAGAATCGTCCCATTGGCCCGCGGCAAGTTTGCAGGATGCAGCAGTTCCGGCAGGATGCCGTACTTCGACGGCCCGAAGAAAGCGCTGTGAACTCCCATCAGACACAGGACACCCAGAAGAACGGACAGATTGCCTGTCGAAAATCCTACGAATCCCAGCAGGACAATCAGGAATTCGGCCCCCTTGCAAACGACGATGATTGTCCGCTTGCTGAACCGATCTGAAAGAAAACCCGCATACCCCGAGAACAGGATGAACGGCGCGGCGAACAGAATCATCGCGATCCCCTGCAGGTTTTTCCCTTCCTTCAGGAAGTGGTCAACGCACAGCAGCAGCACCAGTTGCTTGAACAGGTTATCGTTGAACGCTCCGAGAAACTGAGTCAGGTTCAGCCCCCAGAACGCGCGGTCGTGCATCAATGTCGGATGGGATTCGCGTTCATCGGTCATTGCATTCCTTTGCAAAGATTATTCTTCGTAGACGCGGACGTGAATCTTTCCATCACGAGTGATACAGCCGCGATAAAGGCCTTCCGAGTTATATGCCGACGTGAATTTCCCGGAACGATCCAGCACGATCGCGGCTCCTTCGCCGCCCGCGTCTTTCAACTGGCGGTTGATGACATCCTCCGCTGCCGCAGCCGCGGTGACGGCGCGATACTTGATCTGCGCCACGATTTCATGCGACACCGAGTAGCGAATGAAGAACTCGCCATGTCCGGTACACGAGATCGCTGCCGCCTCGTTATCGGCGTAGGTTCCCGCACCGATGATGGGGGAGTCACCGACTCGACCCGCCATCTTGTTGGTCATTCCGCCTGTCGATGTCCCGGCGGCAAGGTTGCCAGCAGAATCGAGGCTGACGGCACCGACAGTTCCGTACTCAGATTTCTTGCGAGGTAACTCGAGCGGAATTTCGCCCGCATCGCTGCGCCGTTTTTTTGCTTCTTCTTCACGCTTCCAGATTTCTTCGATCGCCTTGCGACGATGCTCGGTCGAGAAATACGAGGGTGGAACAATCTCGAGGCCCTGCTGTTTGGCGAAGGCATCTGCGCCCGGTCCGATCAGCAGGACATGCTTGGATTTCTCCATCACGGCACGAGCCCCCGAGATCGGGTTCTTGACGGTCATGACCCCGGCCATCGCTCCTGCCTTTTTGGTCTTCCCCTCCATGATCGACGCGTCGAGTTCGTTGGTGCCAGCGTTCGTGAAGACAGCCCCCTTACCAGCATTGAAGACCGGTAGATCTTCCATGACTCGGATCGCCGCTTCGACGGCATCCAGACTGGTCCCGCCATTTTTCAGCTTGGCGTGGCCAGCTTCCAGAGCGCTGCGCAGTCCAGCGCGGACATCCTTTTCCAGTTCGGGCGTCATGTCCTTCTTGTCGACACCGATTCCACCGTGGATTCCCAGGACCACATCATTGACCACGGGGTCTGCTGCTTGAGACAGATTTGCCATCGTGAATAACACCATCCCTGAAAAAAGAATTCGCGACATCGACAGCTCCACGCACTGAATTTCGTTACGTCGTCACAGCGACGCTCATGATCGCTTCTTCTGTCCAGTCCGCAGCCGCACGGACTTCTCGCAATTGGCCTCGCGACATCACCCCGATCCGATCACAGACTGCCATCAATTCAGTCAGGTACGAACTGATAAAGATGATCGCTTTACCTTCGGCTGCCAGTTCGCCCATCAACCGATAGATCTCGGACTTCGTACCGACATCGATACCACGTGTCGGTTCATCCAGCAACAGGATATCTGCCTGCTGGTGAAGAACTCGGGCAATCGCAACCTTCTGCTGGTTACCTCCCGACAGTTCGCCGATGGTCTGCTCGGGGGATGCGGCCTTGACCTGCAGACGACTCATCCAGCGAATGACTTCCTCACGCCGACGATTCAGGTCGAGCCAGCCGAACCGTGTGTAGGGTCGCAACCGACTATAGGTCATGTTGTCAGCGATGCTGCGTGTTTGTGCCAATCCTTCCGTCTTGCGGTCTTCTGAAACCAGGCCCAGCCCGGCAGCGATCCGCGCAGAGGTCGTTGCCGCGGGAATGATGTTCCCGACGGTCACAGTACCGTTCGCCACTGGATCGAGACCAAACAGGCAGCGAGCCAGTTCCGTACGGCCGGCGCCAATCAATCCCGACAGTCCCAGAATTTCACCGCGCCGGATTTCCAGCGTCACCCCCTGCGGTGATCGCTCGCCACTCAGATGATCGATCTTCAGCAGCACTTCACCTGGAGAATGAGGGACTGTGGGAAACAGGTCCGCGACGTTGCGGCCGACCATCAATGAAACGATCTGAGAATCGGTCGCTCCTGCCAGGTCTCCCCGACCAACGGACCGACCGTCTCGCAGGACTGCGTAACAGTCGCAGACCTGTCGGATCTCTTCGAGGAAGTGGCTGATATAGACGATTCCCAGTCCCTTTTCGCGAAGCTTCCGAATCACGGTGAAAAGATTTTCAACGTCCTGCTTCGTGAGCGAACTCGTCGGTTCGTCGAAGACGATCACTTTGGAATCGGCAACCAGCGCCCTGGCGATTTCGACCAGTTGCTGGACGGCAATAGAGAGTTCCCCGACGGGCGTTTCGGGTCGCAGGTCCGGATGTCCCAGCAGTCGCAAGGCTGCCTGAACCTTTTCCCTCTGAGCCTTGCGATCAAGAACGGCAAACCCGGCGCGGCCGAATCGGCGACATTCCTGGCCGAGCATGATGTTGTCTTCGACCGAGAGATCACGGGCGAGATTCAGTTCTTGGTAGATCATGCTGACACCCGCCAGTCGGGCTTCATGCGGCCCATCGGGCGCGTAGGGGGTATTCCCCAGCAGCATCGTTCCAGAATCGGGAGCGTGTGCACCGCTGATAATCTTCATCAGCGTGCTTTTGCCCGCACCGTTTTCGCCAATTAGCGCGAGGACTCGCCCGGCAGGAACAGTTAGCGCGACGTCATCCAACGCTTGCGTCGCGCCGAAGCGTTTCGAAATCCCAGACATCGAAAGCAAGTCGGACATCAGCTTCTCCGGCTCACCCGATGTCCGCAAACGCCGCCGAGACTTCCCCGGCGGTGATCGGGCCTTTGCAATACGTTCGCATCACCTCTGACAATTTGATCTCGCAGTGTCGAGGCCCGATACCACCGAAATCGGCTCGGTGGTCTCCAGGCAGGCCTCACCGCGAGATGCCATCGATTACCCGAGTTCGGCCATTCGCTTGCAGATCGCTTCTGCCATTTCGCGAGTTCCGACGGCAGTTGGATCGTTGCGATCGGGCTTCATGTCGTATGTGACGAACTTTCCTTCTTCGATGATGCTTGCCACGGCTCGTTCCAGTTTCGCGGCAGCTGCCGCTTCACCGATATGTTCGAGCATCAGCTTGCCGGACAGGATCAGCGCCGTCGGGTTGACCTTGTTCTGACCCTTGTACTTCGGAGCCGACCCGTGAGTCGCTTCGAAGATCGCCGAATCTGGACCGATGTTCGCTCCCGGCGCCACACCCAGACCACCGACCAGACCGGCACAGAGGTCGCTGAGGATATCTCCGTAGAGGTTGCCCATCACCAGCACGTCGTAGTTTTCGGGCTTCTGAACCAGTTGCATGCACATGTTGTCAACGAGGCGTTCCATGTAGACGACGCCAGCGGCACTGGGGACTTTTCCGGCCAAAGTCGGATCGGCCGTCACACCGACTTGCAGCTTGGCATCTTCGTACTTGGCATCGAACGCCGTGGCAACAGCCCGCGTTTCGTCGTACCACAGTCCGTCCGTGAACTTCATGATGTTCGCTTTGGAGATCGACGTCACCGATTTGCGACCATACTTCACGGCGTAGTCAAACGCATACCGGCTGATGTTCCGAGTCCCTTCGACAGAGATCGGCTTGATGCTGACCCCAGTCGTGTTGATACCGGACTTGATCTTCTTGCCAGTGGAAGCGGTATTGATAAAGCCGATCAATTCCGCAGTCTTGGGATCACCCGCCTGGAATTCGACACCGGCATACAGGTCTTCGGTGTTTTCACGCACGATGACCAGATCGACCTGCGTCTTATCGAAATAGGATCGAACGCCGCGATAGGTCTTGCAGGGACGAACGCAAGCGTACAGTCCCAGTTCCTGTCGCAAGGCAACGTTGACAGATCGGAATCCCTTACCAATCGGAGTTGTGATCGGTGCCTTCAGGGCGATTGTATTGGCACGAACCGACGCGAATACCGAATCGGGAATCTTTCCCTGAGCTTCGATGACTTCGATCCCGCATTCCTGCACGTCCCAATTGAACTTCACGCCGGTCGCGTCCAGGCAGCGACGGGTCGCTTCGGCGAGTTCGGGACCAGTTCCATCTCCAGGAATCAGGGTAACATTGTACGGCATGAATGCGGTCTTTCTGCGATGGCGGGAAGCAAAAAACGGCGAGATCTGGCGACCCGCCGGGCAACTGTTACGAGGCATGTAACCGTAGACGCTAACACGAGTTGAGGATGTGATGCAAGCGAACCGCGAAGAACGTCAGGTTTCTTACGGACTTCCATGCAATTCATGGCTTAAATCCGACAAATCCAGCCCCGGTTTTGAAGCTTGAGGTCGAATTCCATTCCACTGTTTGCGTTCTCATGCATCTCCGTGACCAAATCGGCCCGAACCATGGGAGGGCGAGGCTCCCGCCGAGCCGTGACTGGGTAGCGACGTCCGATTCCTAACTAACCCGGTTCGGCAGGGGCCTCACCGCCTCGCCCTCCCGGAACGACGCCCGGTACAACCCCAGAAACAGAAATGGTGAATCGTTCGCGTTCTGAAGGAACGCCGAATCGGGGTTGATCGTACACATGTTCGCCATCCAGTGAGATGCGGCGTTCCTTCAGAACGCGGGAATCGGGGGCGTTGAATCCCCAGGGCGTTGCCCTGGGCTGATATGCCT
>CAIWEX010000382.1 GCA_903911795.1 uncultured Schlesneria sp. | reverse complement strand
CTTACTCGCCGATCGCGGGTCAGTTGCCGAGATGATTTCGCTGATTCCGTGTTGGTTGAAGCCCTTGTAGCCCTCTTCGCGCTGCAGGATTTCCAGATGCGATCCCAAGGCTCCTTTTGACAGGAACTGCTCTGCTTGTGAATCCGTGATTAACCCGGCACTGCGGATTCGCTCGATCCTGGCGGGGTCGACCATCCATTGTTCACCCTTGGTGAAGGCTTGTCGCAGGTACGGTAGATCTGTAAATGGCCGCATGGTCTCGATCCCCGCTTCTTTCAACTGGTCGCGAGTGGCTGCGAAGTCGAACTGGCATTCGAGGTGATGCATCCCTGCCTGCAGAAAGGCCTCGCCGTGCAGGGCGCACCACAGGCCGACGGTCCCCAGGCGATCACGCGGCGGCAGCGATGTGTGTGAGAAATCGAGTGAGACTTCTTCGGGTGACATGTCGACATCGGCGAAGATCGTGACACCGGTTACAGCATGTTCAATGACTTGGGCTCCCCAACCCGCTTCGCGCCCTGCGTAAAAACGCTCACGGCACTGGAAGCCGAGGCGTTCCAGGAAGGCAATCAGCAGCGAAAAATTCTGGCGACTGGAACGATAGGTGTGATGGTCATGATTGGCCCAGCCGAGTCCCAGGGCATCCTGCCGGGCTTTTTGAATCCGACCGGCCCTGTTCCGCCGCAGCCAGTATTCTCGCTCGGCCGCAAAGAACAGGTCGCAGGCACGGTCGCGGCCCAGGTCGGCAATCGCCGGCTCAATCAATTGAATGGCATGAATGAATCCATCATCGTCACTCGCATAGTCGCGCCGGCGAAGTCGTAACGCCTCGGCATGTCGCAGGATTGCCGCCAGCGGGACTTCTTCAGCAGGATTGGCATCGAATTCGGTGGAGCCATGTCGCTCGACAACGATCACTTCAATGTCGTTTTCGCGAGCAACAGTCGCTTCACGCAGGGATGCCAGTGGAGGGCCTTCCACGACGATCCCCGTCAGACCGTGTGCTCCGAGAAAATCGACGACCGATTCGACCTTGATCGCGAGTTGCCGGGAAACCCCCTCATGAACACGAATCCGGGGAAAGAGTCCTTGATGGTGTTCCCAGACGACTGTCCCTGAGGCTCGATCCGCGCGAATGTAGCCAACGTCGCTCAATTCGAGAAGTACTGGATCGTCAGCGGGTAGTCCAAAGTGATCGAGCCAGTCGACCAGTCGCGTCCCTGTTTCGTTCAACATGCGTTGAGACAATTCTGCCGCAAACGAACATCCTGCCAGGGACTCGTTCAAAAGCCGCTGGATCAACCGCGCCGTCGCTGGCTGCGGGGTCCATGTGAATTCCGTCAATGCGGCTAAGAGATCGTTGGTTGAATTGGGCGCGGCTGGCATTTCACAAACTCCTTTGATGCCTATAATTGGCGATGTCCAAAACGGGACTCCTGCATTTCAGCCTTCAACGGTCTTCGGGCAGCGGGAAATTCCCAACTCAAACATCTCATCATCCATTGTCAGAATTATTGTCTCTTCAGCCGAGTTTGACGAGTCGACATGTAAGGGAAATCATGACCAACGTCTTGTTGCTGGGAGCCGGAACGATTGGACGCATGATCGCCACGCTGCTGACACAGTCGGGCGATTACCAGGTCCGGATCGGTGATACAAATGCCGAGGCCCTTGATCGCCTCAAGAAGCGACTGGGGGTCGAGACGGTTCTGGTCGATGCATCGAGTCCCGAGCAACTCGCCAGTGCGATGAGCGGGATGCATGCCGTGATCTCGGCATTGACGTTCAGTCTGAATCCAGCCGTCGCCAGAGCGGCGTTGCAGGCGGGGATCAGCTATTTTGATCTGACCGAAGATGTCGAAACAACTGCCACGGTTCGTTCGCTGGCTCAGCAGGCCAGGCCGGGGCAGATCTTTATGCCACAATGCGGCCTGGCTCCGGGGTTCGTCGGAATCGTGGCGAATCATCTGGCACGACGCTTCGATTCACTCGATTCCCTGCTGCTGCGAGTCGGCGCACTTCCAGAGTTTCCCACCAATTCGCTGAAGTACAATCTGACGTGGTCGACAGATGGCTT